>JBEANZ010000066.1:0-4146 GCA_041165185.1 Verrucomicrobiota bacterium
TCACACGCTCGCTCTCAAGGCCGACGGCTCCATCGTCACCTGGGGCAGCCCCGCAGGCGGCAAACTCACCCCCCCGCCCTCGCTCCCCCGCGCCTACGCCGTCGCCGCCACCAATGAAGCCAGCTACGCCCTCAGCGGCCCGCGCGCCTTCGTGCTCGCCTCCCCACAATCCGCCACCGTCGCCGCCGGCGCGACCGCCACCTTCAGCGTCACCGCCGCCGGCTCCGACACCCTCGCCTACCAATGGCGCAAGGACGGCGTCGCGCTCCCCGGCGCCACTGCCGCCACGCTCACGCTCACCAACACCACTGCCGCCAACGCCGGCGCCTACGACGTCATCGTCACCGACGCCACCAGCGCCACTGCCACGGCCAGCGCCGTCGCCCGGCTCACCGTCACCCCCGCCGTCCCGCCCGGCAGCGTCGTCAACCCACCCCGCCTCATCAACCTCTCCATCGTCACCACCCTCGCGGCGGGCGAAGGCTCGTTCTCGATGGGCACCGTGCTCGGCGGCGCCGGCACCTCCGGCACCAAGGCCCTCCTCGCCCGCGCCGCCGGCCCCTCCCTCGCCGCGTTCGGCGTCCCCGGCACCTTGCCCGACCCCAAAATGTCCCTCCTCGGCGCCGGCAACCTCACCCTCGCCACCAACGACAACTGGGGCGGCGACCCCGTCCTCGCCAACGCCTTCGCCTCCGTCGGCGCCTTCGCCTACGCCAACGCCACCACCAAGGACGCCGCCCTCTTCCAACCGGCCCTCCCCGGCGGCAACTACGCCGTCGTCGTCAGCGACGCCGCCACCGGCACCGGCAGCGTCATCGCCGAACTCTACGACGCCACCCCCGCCGCCGCCTTCACCGCCACCACCCCGCGCCTGATGAACGTCTCCATCATCAAAAACATCGGCGCGGGTTTGGCCGCCGGCTTCGTCATCGGCGGCAGCGGCAACAAGACCGTGCTCATCCGCGCCGTCGGCCCGAGCCTCACCGCCTTCGGCCTCCCCGCCGCCGCCCTCCTCGCCGACCCCAAAATCGACCTCATCGACGCCACCTCCAAAGTGATCGCGACCAACGACAACTGGGGCGGCACCGCGGCCTTGACGGCCGCCTTCACCCAAGTCGGCGCCTTCCAGCTCGCCAACACCGCCTCGAAAGACGCCGCCCTCCTCGCGACCCTGCCCCCCGGCAACTACAGCGTGAGCGTCAGCGGCCTCGCCGGCACCAGCGGCATCGCCCTCGTCGAAGTCTACGACGTGCCGTAGCGGAGCGTCGGCGGTCAGACCATTTACGAGGTGCCGTTGGACCGGAGGGCCGCCACTTGGGGCGCGACGGCACGGCGACGAGCGCCGGCCCGGAAAAAGACCCATCGCGTCGGATAAACGGCATCACTCGCGACCAACGAGAATCGAGGTGGAGCGCGTTGCCCCCAACTCGCTTGGGCTGCGACCACTCGTCCCGCATTCCTCTCTGCGATCCTCCCGCCTCTGCGGTGCAACGGACACCGCAGAGACGGGAAGAGCGCAGAGCAGGCTTCTCCCATTTACGAAGTGCCTTCGGACCGTAGGGCCGCCGCTTGCCGGCGTGCCGTCGCGCTTTGCGCGCGAGAGCACCGACCGACATCCGCTATCGCTCGCCCGTGTGCGACGCGCCGGCACCGCGACGAGCGCCGGCCCGACAAAATACCTATCGCGTTTGGGAAACGGTATCAGACACGAGCGAAGGACGGAGGCTGAGTCGTGAAATAGCCCCAGTCCGCTCGATGGCTGGATCCCTCAGGTCGAAGGGCGTGGGCAGCCCGGAACTGACGCGCGCCGGTCGCCTCACCGCCGCCGTAGGCCCGACCCAATCCGCATAAGCCGCGGACGACCGCGCGCCGTCAGTCGCGACGGCCGTGCCCTGCGTCGCCGTCCGGCGAAGCGGGGGCTTGTTCAACCGGCGTCCCGCTTCGGGCTGCTGCCGAAGCAGAACCCTCGGACTTGGGCTCTTTCTTCATGGTCGGCGCTCTTGCTGAATCCACTGGAAGTGCGCGATCAACGTCTGCGCGGCGCCATCTGTCTTCTTCGAACGGACTCCGAAGGTCGTCAGCCCCATAGATTCTGACTCGATGGAGTGAAGGTGCTTCGCGATCGCTTCCGCATCGGCGCTCGCAAACAACATCTGCACAATCTTCGGGACATAACCGTCGTATTCGACGCGTGCACCCGCGCTACCCGCGACTCCTATCGGATCTCAGATATAATGCAGAATCTCGTCCACACGATTGTGCACGCGAGCGTAGATGTCTGCTGTGTCGTCTCTCATCTTTCTTTGCCTAAGGATCAGCGGTCAGCCACGCCCAGAAGCCGGACCCTGCGTAGCACCAAAAGGGGTGCGCCCGCGCGTTGTGCTATGGTGCTCTGGTCGGGCATCCTATTTCTTTGTCTTAGTTGCGACGCCTTGAATGCCCTTTTCGCTTTCGATCCGCTCCATCATCTTCATCGCGGCATCGAAGGCCTCTTTCGTCGGTTTTTCAGCGCGCGGCTTCAGATTGTAGTCCTGAGCGATCTTAAACGCGGCGAAGTAGGCGTCGTCCTGTAACAGTGTGCAAATTCCACCCATCCCATCCAAAAACTTTGTTCGTCCGTCTTGAATCGAGGCTTCGGCCTTTTTTGGGCTTTCTTTCTGCGAGAACTCCCAGCCCGGAAGGTAGCCATTTGGCACTTCGGGCCTCCATGACCTGACCCGAGCGAGAACCTTGGCGAACACCTTTGGCTCGGCCATCAGTGCCGGATTAACGACGCTACCCAGCTGCTGCTGAAGAGCACCGAAAAGAACCATCGGACTGTCGCCACCGGTCCCGGTGGGAGGGAACAATTCCCTATCGAATTGTGCCCGAAAGCGGGCGACATAAAAAAGAAATCCAGAATCTTCGAGACGCTTCTCTCGCAACGCCACACCTGATGCCGTGTAGAGCATCACCGCAGAAGCGGACCCTGGCTTATCTAGTATTTCCTTCAGGGCTGTGACCGAATCGTCCCCCTTGGACGATAGCTGTAAATAGAGCGCTTGCTCGGCGGGCGACTGAGCATTGAGGAAAACTACGCAAGCAAACGTCGTGATAAATAGGAGAAGCTTCTTCATGGGATTCTTGCCCAACGTTTGAGATCAGCCACGGCCGCTTGGGGCCGTTGGCAGTAGCGACTGGTTCGGCTCTGTTTTCATTTCCATGGATGGCGCTTAAATTCCGAGGCGATCCAAAGGATAAAGGCACCCCATGCCAGGGCGGACAGAAAATTCAGCGCTGCGAAAAACACCTTCGTCGGTCTCGCGCTCTTAAGAACCGCAATGGAAGCGCCGAGACATGCAATCGGATACGAATCAAAGAGCGCGGAGCCCTGATACCACCGAAGCTTCTTCAGGAGAATCATCAGGACGAACATCCAAACGGACGTCAGCGCGACCATCCAAAACGCCCAACTGCGCAGGCCGCCTTCGAGGGCGATCACGGAATCTGTAGCGGAGGCGTCGCCCTGAGGCGTTTCTTTTTCCGGCGAGTGCATTTTTTTCCGATCAGTCTCATTCGCCGGAACCGGGTGCGGCTTTTGCCGGGAGGGGGCGGCGGGCGATGCGCCGGCTCCAAAGTGTTGCGGGTAAACGAATGCGTTGGACGAGTGCGGCTTTCGCAGTGGCCGGAGCGCCCGCCGAAGGCCTCACCCGCGGGAAGGCGCGTAGAAAGGAAAATCCTGCGGCGGACGGCGCGCCGTTGAGGTCTCTGCGGTGGGCGGTGACTCCGGCGGCGACCATGGTGGCTAGGCGTAGTTGGCGGGCCGCACGGCGCAAGGTCCGAATCGCCGTGCGCCCGGGTGCCCATTGGCGCCGCCGGGAAACGCGGCGCCCCGTCGCCACCTTCCTCACAGCTGGTCGCCGGCAGCGTAGGCCGTCCGCTGGCGGACGTTCGTCCGATCGGCGGCAGGCGGGCCCCGGGGGAGCGCCGGCGTCCCGCAGGCTGTCCACGCCGTCTCGCCACCAAAACAAGGCGGGGTCTCCCGACCCCACGGGATTCCGGTGAAAGCGAGTAAGGTGCTGGCAGGCAAGGCGCGCATTATTTTCTGGCCAATTCGCTTCGGCTGTGCAGGGTGGAGCGTGGCATGTCAGCCCCTGCAACCATCTT
>JBEANZ010000067.1:0-3785 GCA_041165185.1 Verrucomicrobiota bacterium
GAAAAATCCTGAAACCCGCCAACGAGACGCGCCTCCTCGCCGTCGGCCTCGGGCTGTGCCTCATCGGGTTTCTGCTCGCCGGTTTTGCCGCGCGGCCGTGGCACCTCTACGTCGGGCTCGCCGTGCTCGCGGGCGGCGCCGGCCTCGTCAACCCGTGCGCGACCGGGCTTATCTCGCTCTACAGCGGCGCCGAGGAACAGGGCCGCGTGCTCGGCATCTTCCGCTCCCTCGGTTCGCTCTCGCGCGCGTTCACGCCGATGCTCGCCGGCCTCGTCTACTGGAGCGGCGGCGGCTCTGGCGGGACCATCGTGTTTGTGATTGCGGCGCTGCTGGCGGGGGTCGCGCTCGTGTTGAGCCGCGGGCTCCCCGAGCCGGCGCGATGAACCTCGGCCGCTTCGCGCCTGCGTGGTTCCTCGCGCTGCTGCTCGGCGGCTGCGGTGCGTTTCCGACGCCGTTCAACCGTGCGCCGGCGCGTCCCGGCCGCACCTCGCTCGCCACGCCGCTGGTCACATTGCCCGCGCGCACCCTCGGCAACCTCCTCATCGTTGAGGGCAAATGGGACCGCAACGGCCCCTACCGCTTCCTCGTCGACACCGGCTCGAGCGTCACCCTTGTCACCCCCGCCCTCGCGAAACGCTACGCCGTCGTCGGCGCCCCGCCGCCCGACACGCCGCGCGTCCGTGTGAAGTCCGCCACTGGCGCCTTCGTCGAACTCCCCGCCACCACGCTGCCGCGCCTCCAACTCGGCGACGCCCGCTTCGACGACGTGCCCGCGCTCGTCTACGACTGCGCCGCCCTCTCCGCGCACCTCGGCCTCAAGATCGACGGTGTGCTCGGGTTTCCGCTTTTTCGCGAGACACTCCTCACTCTCGACTACCCACACAGCCGCGTCGAACTCCGCCGCCTCAACAACCTCGCCGCGCTCCCCGGCACTCCCCTCCCCCTCGCCGACGCCAACAAGACCCCGCTTATCCACCTCGCGCTCGGCGACCGCACGTTTCTCGCGCTGATCGATTCAGGCAGCGACGCCCCGCTCAGCCTCAACCCCGTCGGCCTCGATCCGAAATTCGCCGCCGGCCCGCGCGACGGCGCCACCGTCGGCACGCTCGCGGGCGACGCCACCGAACGCGTCGGCCGCCTCGCGGAAACCCTCACCTTCGCCGATCACGCGCTGCCGAAACCCGTCGTCTCGCTCACTGACGAACTCTCCTCGCTCGGCGGCGCCGTGCTGAAACACTTCTCCCTCACCTTCGATCAACAGCACGAGCGCGTGACGGTTTTTCGCGAGGCGCGGGAGCCCATCGTCATGCCGCCGCGCTGGAGCGCCGGCGTGAGTTTCGCGAAGACGCCCGCCTACTGGCGCATCGCGGGCGTCGTGCCCGCCTCGCCCGCCGCGGCCGCCGGCATCGAGGCCGGCGACCTCCTCACGCACATCGAGGGCGAGCCCGTCGCGAAATGGGATCTCGCCCGCTACGAACGCCTCGTCGCCACGCACACCGAGATCGCGTTCACGTTTCTCCGCGGCACGGAAGAGGTCGCGAAAAAGGTGGGCGTCTTCGCGCTCGTGCCGTAGCGCGCGGGCGCGCTACCGCTTCGCGAGCGCGCGGTTGAGCGCGCTCACGATCGCCTTGATCGAGGCGAGCTCGATGTTGGTGTCGACGCCCGCGCCGTAGAGCGCGTGGCCGCGGTCCGTCTTGATTTGGATGTAGCTCACGGCGCGCGCCTCGCTGCCCTTGCCGAGCGAGTGCTCGGAGTAGGACAACACCTCGAACTTCGGCAGCGCGATGTGCCCGAGCGCATGCACAAACGCATCGATCGGGCCGTTGCCCGCGCCGGTGAGCCGGTGCGCGTGGCCGTCCACCGTGAGCGTCGCCTCGCACTTCACCGCGCTGTCGCGCTCCGTGGTCTTGAAATGCTGCAACGCAATCGGCGCGGTGCGCGCGAGGTATTCCCGTTGGAAAACGTCGTGCACGTCGGCTGACGTGAGCTCGGTCCGCTTCGCGTCGGCGACATCGTTGATGAGTTTCCCGATCTCCTTGTGCATCGGCTTCGGCAGCGCGTAGCCGAATTCCTGCTCGAGCACATAGGCGACGCCGCCCTTGCCCGACTGGGAGTTGATGCGGATGATCGCCTTGTAGCTGCGCCCGAGGTCCGCCGGATCGATCGGGATGTAGAGCACCTCCCACGGTTGGCCGGGCGTCTGTGCGGCCCAGGATTTGTTGATCGCGTCCTGATGCGAGCCGCTGAACGCGGTGAACACCAGCTCGCCCGTGTAGGGATGGCGCGGGTGGACCTCCAGGCGCGTCGTGCGCTCGTAGATTTCGCGGATGTCGTTGAGCTTCGAAAAATCTAGCCCCGGGTGGATCCCGTGCGTGTAGAGGTTGAGCGCGACGACGACGAGATCGAGGTTGCCCGTGCGCTCGCCGTTCCCGAAGAGCGTGCCCTCAACCCGGTCCGCGCCGGCGAGCAGCGCCAGCTCGGTCGCGGCGACGCCCGTGCCGCGGTCGTTGTGCGTGTGCAGCGAGACGAGCGTGCGATCGCGCCGCGTGAGGTGCGTGCACATCCACTCGATCTGGTCGGCGTGGACGTTGGGCGTGGCGTATTCGACCGTGGCGGGCAGGTTGAGGATGATCTTGTTGTCGACGGTCGGCTGCCAGACGTCGGTCACGCGCTCGCAAATCTCCAGTGCAAAATCGAGCTCCGTGCTCGTGAAGCTCTCCGGCGAGTATTCAAGCCGCAGCCGCGTGCCGGCCGCGACGAGCGGTGCCATCCGCTCCTTGAGCAGCGCGACGGCGCGCGTGGCGATGCCGACGACCTCCGCCCGCGAAGCCTTGAACACATACTCGCGCTGCTTCGGCGAGGTGGAGTTGTAGAGGTGGAAAATCGCGTGCTTCGCGCCGCGCAACGCCTCCAGCGAACGCGGGATCAGGTCCTCGCGGCACGGGCAGAGCACCTGGATCGCGACGTCGTCCGGGATCCGTTTCTCCTCGATGAGCCGCCGGCAGAAATCGAACTCGATCTGCGACGCCGACGGAAAACCGATCTCGATCTCCTTGAAGCCAATCCGCACGAGCATCTCGAAATACTCGAGCTTCTCCTCGACGCTCATGGGCTGCGCGAGCGCCTGGTTGCCGTCGCGCAGATCGACGGAGCACCAGATGGGGGCGCGGGTGTGGGTGCGGTTGGGCCACTGGCGATTCGGCAAATCGACGGGCGGGAACGGGCGGTATTTCGTGACGGGAGCGGAGTGCATGGCGGACGGGCGAACGGAAAAATTTGAGTGAACGGGAAACGGGAAGCGAGCGGACGAAATGTCGCCGCCGGGAAGCGGTGACAGCGGAAAATCAGGCCTACGCACGACCAGCCGCTAAGCGGCGACGGTGGGGGTCGTGCGCTTAAGTAAGTCGAAGGGCCTCGCGCGAATTTCGCATTCGATGCGCGGAGATATCGGCGCGCGGAAGCGAAAGTCAAGGGACGATCCCGGGCGGGCGCGAATCGGACACGTCGGCCCGCGGCGTGCACCTGCACGCGCGCGAGATTAAGAGCAGTGGTGGAGCCTGACATGCCACCGTCCACCCTGCACCTCACCGCCAATTCATTCAGAAAATAATTCGGCTTTGTCCACTAACACATTACGCGCTTCAGTGGATCACCGTGCGTCCGCCCCCACGGGATTCCGGTGAAAGCGAGTAAGGTGCTGGCAGGCAAGGCGCGCATTATTTTCTGGCCAATTCGCTTCGGCTGTGCAGGGTGGAGCGTGGCATGTCAGCCCCTGCAACCATCTT
>JBEANZ010000068.1:0-6432 GCA_041165185.1 Verrucomicrobiota bacterium
AATCGAAGACGATTTTGTCGTGGGTCGTGCGGAGCTCGTCGATGAGCTCGCGAAGACGGCGGGCGTGGACGAGGCCGAGGGTGAAGGCGGCGTGCGTGCCCGAGGGGATGAAGTCGAGGCCGGGCGCGATGTTTTTCTGCACGACCTCGGCGAGCGGGCGTTGGCCGAGGAGGGCGTCGCTGAGGCCGGGTTCTTTCGGGCGCTGGGCGAGGCGGTGCTGCGTCGGGCGGCGCACGTCGGAGTCGATGAGGATGACGCGTTCGCCGGCGGCGGCCATGAGTTGGGCGAGGCGGTGGAGGGTGGTCGATTTGCCCTCGCCGGGGCCGGCGGAAAAAATCACGAGCGCGTGCGCGCGGCCGGGCTTGAGGGCGAGGTTGAGGTTGGTGTGGAGCACGCGGTAGGGCTCGGTGTCGGCGGGGTCCTCGGTGCGCGCGCCGAGCGGATCGGGTTGGAAGGGGATGACGCCGAGGACGGGCAACTTGAGGCGCGACTCCACGTCGGCGACGGAGCGGAAACTGGTGTCGAAATACTCGAGCAACAGCGCGACGCCGACGGAGAGCACGAGGCCGAAGGCGACGGCGAAGAGGAGGTTCAGGCCCCAGCTCGGGCGGCTGGGGAGGCGCGCGGCCTCGGCCTCGTTGAGGATCTCGATGGTTTTTTTCGGGACCTGAAAATCGATTTCCCGCTGGCGGAGCGTGAGCTTGAGGGTGGTAAGGAGGCGTTGTTCGTCGTCGAGTTTCTGCGTGGCCTCCTCGAAGGGTCGCATCTTTTCGCGCGCGGAGAGGATCTGGCCGATGCGGGCCTGGTCGAGCTGGCGCTCGAGTTCGGCGACGCGGGCGTCGGCCTCCTTCCAGGAAATCTCGAGCGCGCTCTCGAAGCCGCGGAGCTGGGCGTCGAGCTGCTCCTTGATCTTGGCGCGGCCGTCGACGGCGGAGACGAGGTCGGGGTGGTTTTCGCCGAGGCGGGGTTTGAGCTGGGTGACCTTCTGGTCGGAGACGAGGTAGGCTTGGAGGAGGTTCTGGATGTTGATGTCGGAAATGATCTCGGAGTTGACGAGGTTGAGGCGGTCGGCGGACGGGATGGCGCGGAAGCGTTCCCATTTCGTTTTGCGGCCGATGGCGTCGACGCGGAGGGCGATGGCGGAGTTCTGCATCTGGCGGAGCGTCTCGATCTCCATGTCGGAGTAGCGGGCGTTGAGATCGACGCCGGAGATGTTGAGGTCCTTGCGGAGTTTTTCCACGGCGTCGCGTTGGGCGGAGACGGTGAACTCCTGCTTGACGCGTTCCTGGGCGAGCTTGGCGAGGCCCTCGCGTTGGTCGGAGGTGGCGAGGGCGATGCGGTCCTCCTCGTAGGTGCGGGCGATGGTGTTGGCGATGTCGGCGGCGAGCTGGGCGTCGGTGGAGTAGACGTTAATCTCGATGAGCGAGGAGCTGCGCTGCGACTCGAGACGGAGCATTTTCGCGACGAGGTAGCGGTAGGTGTCGCCGACGGAGAGCGGGCCGGGGACGCCGAGGAGTTTGGCGAGGCGCTCGCGGAGCCCGAGGCGGGCGATGACGGGGTTCAGGATTTTCTCCGACTGCATGATCTTGAACTGATCGGGCAGGAAGTTCGGGTCGAAGGCGGCGCTGGCGGCCTGCGAGAGCTGGACGGCGGCCTCGGGTTTCTCGACGCGGACCTTGGAGGTGGCGAGATACCACTTGGGGAGAAACCAGGTGACGGTGGCCGTCGCCACGATCACGAGCGCGGTGAGGAAGGCGAGGAGGGCGAGGCGTTGCCGGAGGACCTGAAAAAAATCGGCGAGCGACGCGGCGTCCTTGCTGGCGGAGGTGGGGGGCATGTCGCGCGCGGCGTCGCTCAAAACGCGAAGCCGGCGTTGAGGCCGACGCGGGTGCGGCGCTGGGCGCGGCCGGGATCCTCGGAGCGGATGCGGTCGTGGTCGAAGCTCGCGTGGAGGGTCCAGTGCTTGGTGGGGAGGTAGCTGAGGCCGAGACCGAGGCGGGTGGTGTTTTCCGGCAGATCGGCGAGGCCGCGGCGGCCTTGGAGCGCGCCGCGATCATAGGTGACGGCGGCGGAGGCGACGATGAGGGCGGTGAGGTGGTGCTGCACGCTGGCGACGAAGCGGTGGACGCGGAGGTCGGTGTAGGTGTCGAGGTCGGAGGTTTCCTCGAGGGTGAAGTTGTAGCCGGCCGTGAGGAAGGAGTCGGGCGCGTAGTCGTATTTGGCGGTGAACTCGGCGAAGGGGGCGTTGGTGGCGCGCTGCGAGGCGCGGTGGCGCCATTGCCAGCCGGCGCGGGCGGAGGCGGAGAGTTTCTTCGCCAGCTCGTAGTCGAGGCCGGTCATGACGTAGTCGGTGGCCTTGTTTTTGTCCTCGCCGAGCTTGCGGTAGAACACGTCCTGGTGGCGGTATTCGGCGGCGAGTTTGGCCTCGGGCAGCGCGGCGTAGAGGGTCGAGAGACCGTAGAGATTTTCGTAACCGTCGAGCGTGCGCGCGAGCGTGGGATTGCGGTAGGTGGTGTAAACCGTGCGGCCCTTGAGACTCGCGGAGGCCTTGGCGGAGAGCGGAGTGGTGAAAGTGGCGTTGAACTCGTTCCGCTTGAACGACTGGTCCGCACTGAGGAGGAGGCCGTTGAGGAGGGACTCGGGGTTGCGCGACGAGGAGAACGACTCCGCCAGATCGAGCGTCGTGGCGGGCGTGAACGCGTGGGCGACGCGCGCGGAGAGGTCGTGGCTGTCGAGGAGTTTCTCGCCGGGGCGGTGCTCAAAGCGGTCGAGCGTGAGCTGGTAGCCGAGGGCGACAAACGTCTGGTCGGTGGCGGAGACGTTGTAGGAAATCTTCGGCGCGAACTCGACGAGGGAGCTGGCGATGACGTCGGTGGCGGAGCCGAAAATATTGGAGTCGTGCGAGACGCCGGCCTTGGCGGAAACGACGAGATTCTTGCCGGGATCCTTTTCGGGCACGGGGGCGTAAACGGCCCGGAGCGGGAGGGACGCCACCGCCAGGGCGGTCAGGAAAACGCGAGCAAGCTTGGTCATTGGGTCGGGGCGGGAGGCCCGCCGAAGTGGGCGGGACCGTAGGCGCGCGGGAATCGGCGAAGCAATTAATTTCCCCGCACGGGCGGCAGCGCGGGGTTGAGGAGGACGTAGAGGTTTTCGTCGATCTTGCGCGCGGCGCCGAGGGGGAACGCGGTCGGCAGCGCGCCGGTGAGCAGGCCGGCGTAGATCTCGCCCCACTCGCCGAAGCGGCTGCGCACGGCGTTGGGGCCGGCGCGTTGGAGCGGGCGCGCGTTGAGCGCCGAAAAAAACGGCCGGTCGAGCGTGCGCGGCGTGAGCAGCAGGCCGCCGATGGGCTGCGTGATCGTGATGGCGTAGAAATCGCGCAGGCGCGGCGGCTGCGCCCACGCGCGCACGCCGCCATACCAGGCGACGCCCGCCGGCACATCCGCCATGAGCCCGAAACGATCGGCGGCGCCGCGCTGCGCGAGCTGGTCGCGGAGATTCGCGAAGAGCGGGGGCCAGTAGGGCGGGTAGCGAAACGGCAGCCGCGCGGGCTCAAGCGCATCGTGCGCGAGCGGCACGGCCTGCAACGCCAGCAACGCCACCGCCGCCGCGCGCGGCCACGCGGCGAGCGGGGCGTTGGCGCCGAGGAGCACCCAGAAAAAACCCGCGCCAAACACCAGCATGAGCGGCGCGAGCCAGCCGGCCACGTGCCGCTCGGTCTCGCCGGAGTTGAACACCGCCTGCGACACGAGCAGCACCGCGAGCGCGGCCGTGAAGAGCCAGCGCAGGCGGTTCGCCACCGGCGAGCGAAACGCATACAGCCAGCCCGCCGCGAAGAGGGCGGCGAACCACATCGCGCCGCCCGACCAGAGGCGCGACTGGAGATTTTCCTGGAGCGAGGTGAGCGCCTTGTTCGCGAGCTTGTTGAGATCGACGGAGGGGGCGTCGGCCGAGAGCGTGGCGCGCAGCGTGGCGGGCTCGGCGGTGGGATCGCCGGCCTTGAGGGCGACGTGGTGCGCGGCGAGTGCGACGGGGTGGCCGGCGAGGGCGACGTTGCGCGCGAGCCACGGCCCCGCGACCACCGCAAAGCCCGCGAGCAGCGCCGCCAGCGCGAGCCAACGCGCGGCGCCCGCGAAGCGCCAGCCCGCGTAGGCGAGCGCGACGGCGAGCAGCGCGCCCGCCGAATACTCCGCGAGAAACAACAGCGCCGCCATCGCGCCCAGCGCGCCGAGCCACGCGAGCGGCGCGCCGCGATCGGCGGCGAGCTCGACGCGCCGCCACACAAGAAACGCCGCCAGCGCCAGCACCATCAGCAGCGGCGTGCCGGTGACGGCGACGGTCTGCTGCCAAATCGACGCCGAGAGGAGCAACGCCCCCGCCGCCACCCAGCCCGTGCGCGGATCGAAGAGGCGCGCGCCGAGGAGATACGTGAGCCACGCGGCGAGCCAGAGGACGGCGACGTTGAGGCCGAGCAGGAAAAAATCCGCACCGAAGCCGTCGAGCGGCGCGGCGGGCGCGGCGAAAAGTTTTTCCCGCCAGCCCGCCGGCAGCGCGCGGAGCCCGCCCGCGACGACGAGCGGGTAGAGCGGGGCGTGGTGCAGCGAGGGAAACGGCCGCGCGGCGTCGAAGCGCACGCCGCGGTGTTCGAGAAACGCGGCCGTCTGCGGGTGGTTGACCAGCGTGGTGAACCCCTCCCCGCGCGCGAGCTGCCGGCCGATCGCGGCCTGCTCGAGCGTCGCCTCGGAACCGGGGCCGCGAAACTGTTTCCACGCGACGAGCAGCGAGAGCACGGCGACGCCCGCGACGACGGCGGCGCGGCGCAGCCACCGCGCGCCGCCGCCGATCTCGAGCCAGTGGATGAGTTCTTGCGCGGAGCGCGGGCGGGTCATGACGGCGCGCGGGGGCTCAGCGATCCGTCACGTCGAGTTCGGGCCATTGCGCGATTTTGCGGTGGAGCGTGCGGCGGCTCACGCCCATCAGCGTGGCGGCCTTGGTGCGGTTGCCGCGCGACTTGAGCAGGGCCTCGCGCAGGAGGCGCTTCTCGTTGTCGGCGACGGAGAGCGAGTCGGCGGCGGGCAGCGCCGGCGCGCCGCCGACCGCGGCCGGGGCGGTGGTGCCCTCGCCGCCCTCGCCGCGGAATTTCGGCTCGAGATCGTATTCGGTGAGCGTGCCGCCGCGGCGGAGGACGACGGCGTTTTCGCAAAAATTGCGGAGCTCGCGGATGTTGCCGGGCCACGCGTAGGCCTGGAGCGTGCGCAGCGCGCCGGCCTCGATCGTGAGCGGGGGGGAGCCGTTTTCGTCGGAGAACTGCTTCACGAAATGCGCGAGGAGCAGCGGGATGTCGTCCGCGCGCTGGCGCAGCGGGGGCATGGTGAGGCGCACGACGTTGAGGCGGAAAAAGAGGTCCTCGCGGAATTTTCCCTCGCGCACGAGGCGTTCGAGGCTGCGGTTGGTGGCGGCGACGAGGCGGACGTTGAGTTCGACGGGCTTGGAGCCGCCGACGCGCTCGACGGCCTTGGTCTCGAGAAACCGGAGGAGTTTCACCTGCGTGGACTGCGAAATCTCGCCGATCTCGTCGAGGAAGAGCGTGCCGTTGTCGGCGGATTCGAAGCGGCCGATGCGGCGCTCGGTCGCGCCGGTGAACGAGCCGCGCTCGTGGCCGAAGAGTTCGCTCTCGAGGAGATTTTCCGAGAGCGCCGCGCAGTGCACGGCGACGAACGGCTCGCGCGCGCGCGGGCTCGACTGGTGGATGGCCTGCGCGATGAGTTCCTTGCCGGTGCCGGATTCGCCCTCGATGAGAATCGTGGCGCGCGACGGCGCGACGAGTTTCACCCGGTCGATCACGGCCTGGAGTTTGCCGGAGTGGCCGACGATGGCGCCGAAGGAGAATTTTTCGTCGAGGCGCTCGTGGAGCTGCTTCACCTCGACCTCGAGGGTTTTCGTTTTCAGCGCGCGCTGGATGAGGACCTCGAGGCGCTCGATGTTGACGGGTTTGGTGAGGAAATCGACGGCGCCGCGCTTCATGGCCTCGACGGCGGTGTCGATGTTGCCGTAGGCGGTCATCATGAGGACGGCGGGGCGGTGGGCGGCGGCGAGGGCGCGGTCGATGACCTTGAGGCCGGACTTGCCGGGCATGCGCAGGTCGGTGAGGACGACGTCGAAGGGCTGCGCGTCGAGGAGGTTGAAGGCCTCGTCGGCGCCGGCGGCGACGGAGACATCGTAGTTCTCGGCGAGCGCCTGCTGGAGGCCCTCGCGAGTGTGTTTCTCGTCGTCGACGATGAGGACGCTGGGCACCATGCGCGCGATTCACGCGGCGGGCGCGGCGGCGGTCATGGCGTGAGAATTTTCAGGCCGGGTAACGCGGCGGAAAAGTCGCCGAGAGTGCGCGTGAGGAGTCCGAGGAAGCGGCCCGCGAACGCGCCGTTGAGCACGTCG
>JBEANZ010000069.1:0-3915 GCA_041165185.1 Verrucomicrobiota bacterium
ACCCCGAAATGAGTGGCGGTGGCTTGGAGTGAACTGTGCGTGCTCGCCTGATAGGCAAGCACCTCGCGTTTGAACTCGGCAGTGTAGGCTGGTTTGGTTTTGGGCATGGGAGCGATTTCCTTTTCGTTTCTCCTGCGCCTCCTGTCCACAAAACGGGGGTAACTACAGGGGCGGGCTGGGTGGGACGCTGCGTTGCCATCGGTTCAGTCATCGGATTCATTGGTTTTCGGGTTTGCTGTCCCGTGTCCAAGGAAATTGGGGGCGACATAGGCGTAACAATAAATCACCAGCGCGAGCATCATCGTCGGGGGATACTGTTCGCTGCCGGTGCCGCGGCGGTTGACCGCGAAGTGGTGCGTTGGCAGTTGCTCCACCGCGTCGAGGACGAAGTGCACGATGTGTCCGTCCGGCACCCAGTCGCACAGGTCGCACGGCAGGAACATCGGGGTCTGACGGTCCAAATTGACCAAGCGGGTGGCCATACTGATCTGATCCCAAAAGTGACTTTTCGTTCAATTTTCCCAGCGATTTTTTGCGGCTAAGTCCGACAGGTTGCTAGCCGCTCCCAGCTTGGTCGCCGCCGTCGCCGGTGGACGTGGCGCCGTTCGGCACGATCCTCAGCACGCCGACCCCGGCGAGAAATCTGCAGAGTAGCAACCCGTCCGCCTTGTCCGGCAAAGGCACGTCGGCAGCCGAGAACGCCGGGGCGGATTTCATCCAGGTGAGCACGCCACCGAGTTCGTGTTTCAAGACGAGCGGAAACCGCCGGTAGGGCGCGGTCACCTGCGGCAGCGCGGCCGCATCCACGGCCAGCGTCAGCGCCCCGTTCCAACACCACCCCGTGGCGGGTCCGGCCTGCTCGAGCACCTCGCGCGGCACCAACGCGTCCGCGGGCACCGGCACCGCCAGCGCCGGAAAATCCGCATAGTAGCTGGCGAGGAACCCCGGCAAATCGACGAACGGGAGAATCGCGCGCAGCCGACGCACCATCGCCTCCGGGTCGGCGTCCACGCGCTCGTGCGCCGGCAACGGCAGGTTCAACCCCGGCGTCGCCACCCGCGCGCGCAGCAGCGCGCGCTGGAGGACCTCACCCCACGTCAGGGGATGAAAACCCACCGTGAAATGCACGGACTCCACCTCGCCCCGATTGCACACCTCGTGCCGCGTGCCCTTGGGCAGGAACAGCCATCCCCCCCAGCCGAGTCTCACCCGTCGCGGAGCCGCGGCCGCGCCGGCGGCGGCGGCGTCGTAGATGTCCCAATCCTTCGTTCCCTGTATCTGTAAAACCAGCACGTCATGCGGATCGACGTGCACGCCGAGCCCCTGTCGGCCGGCGGGGGTGAGGTAGACGTTGACCTGCACCGGCAGTTGGAACTCCACCTCGAGCGCCCGGCTCAGCGCCAGGGCGGAGTTCGAGTAGTTCTCGTAGCCGGCGAACGCCACCGACGCACCCGCGGCGCGCAGTTGCCGGAAAGCGTCCTCCCGAAAAACGCCCATCCGATCCGTGAACGTCTTCACCGGAATCTGTTTTCTCCGTAGCAGCAGCCGGAAGCGCTCATCGTGCGGCACCGGCGTGAAGCGGCACGCCGCCTCCAGCTCCCAATCCGCCCAGAGCGGCTGCAGGCGGTGCGGCGCATCGGTCCCTTCCCGCACGATCGCCTCCCGCCGCGCGAAGGCCCGCCGGAACTCGTCCCATGCGGTCGCGCCGAGCAGCGACGACAGGTCCAGGCGGGCGGGCGTTGGAAGCGGATTTTTCAAGGGCCGGGGCGCCACGCACGCGGCGCGCGAGACAGCTCGCGGTGCATTCAGCCGTTCGGTCGCGGGGTCGCGCCGACCAGCCCCTGGGTGACCAACTGGCCGAGGAAAGACTCGGTCTCGCGCCGGCAGGCCGCGGCGTCCACCGTGAACTCGCCCGTCAGCGTCTCCACCAGTTCCGCCACGCTACGCGGCTGCTCAAGCAGGCTCCAGATTCGCGCGCCCACGCGATTCACCCCGAAGTAAAGGCCTTCGCGGGAATCGACGAGCACCGCGGCCCGATCCACGGCGCGGCCCTCGATCGCCGATTTCCGCTGAAACGTCGTGCCGGCGTCGCTCATCGGCGCCGTCAAACCGCCGGCGCCGGCTCGGCCACGGTGGCCAGTTGCGCCTCAATTAGCTTGCCGAAAAAGGCGGCCGCGTCGGCCTCGCACTTTTCGGCGGTGGTCTCGTAGACCTTCAGCAACTCGGTGACCACCGCGGCCACCGTCCGCGGTTGCTCGACCAGCGCCCAGATTCGGCTGCCCCGCTTGTCGAGGCCGAAGGTCCGGCCGGTGACGAGGCTCATCAACACGACCTCCCCATCGATTTCCGTGGCGATCGTTTCTGGGTTCCGGGAGATGACGGCATGCGGAGACATGATGGAATCACCCACTAGAATTCGCCGTCCGTGGCAGTCAACAGCCAACCCGGCCGGCGGCAGACAGACCCATAGACATCCAGACCCGGGCAAAAAGAAAACTCACCCAAGCTCCAGATGTTCGAACTACGTGTGCTGGGAAGCCGAGGGGTGAAGTGGGTGAAGCAACAGGTGCGGGCGCTTCACGTGGTGAAGCAGAGGGGTGCAAACTCAACCCGACTCCCGGCTCGGACTCTATCGCGCCATGACCCGCGCCGCCCAAGCCAAATTCGCGCTCCGCCGCGAACTCGTGCGCTACGCCGAAACCCACGGCCTGCGCGCCGCCGCGCGGCGCTACGAATGCTCCCGCACCACCGTGCGCCTCTGGTTTCACCGCTGGAACGACGGCGACGACACCCTCGCCGACCACTCCCGCCACCCGCACCACTCCCCCAAACGCACGCCCGAGGCCACCGCCGCCAAGGTCATCGCCGCCCGGAAACAAGCCCCCTGCTTCGGCGCCCGCCGGCTCGTGAACCTGTTTGAGCTGCCCGTCGGCAAAGGCGCCGCCCACCGCATCCTGCGCGACGCCAAAAACTCCTCCGCCCCGGCCCCGCAAGCACCAACGCAAGGCCGACCTGCGCGCGCTCAAAGCCGCCCACCCGCCGCTCCTGCGCCTCCAGATGGACACCACATACCTCAACGACATCCCCCACTACTTTCCCCAGATGCTACAGCCCGGCATGCCCCGCTTCCAATACACCATTCGCTGCGAAGCCCTCGGCGCCCTCTTCCTCGCCTACTCCGGCGAACTCTCCAAGATCTACACCACCCTCGCCGCCACCCGCGTCACCGCGCACCTCAAGGCCCACGGCCTCGACCTCACCCAACTGGTCGTGCGCACCGACCTCGGCACCGAGTTCGACGCCGACACCGTCCACGACCGAGACGATGGGTTTCACGGCGCCCTCACCGCCGTCGGCGCCACCCACCGCTTCACCCCCCCCAGCCCACCCCAACGCCAACGCCGACGTCGAAAGCAGCCACGCCACCATCGAACCCGAGTTCTTCGAGCTCGAGACCTTCCGCGACTGCACCCACTTCCTCGCCGCCGTGACGACCTACCAACACCTCTTCAACTTCGCCCGCAAGAACCGCTCCCGCGGCAACCTTGCGCCCGCGACCTCCTCGCCCAACGGGCCCCTCACCTCCGTCCCCATATCCTCCTCCTGCCCCCCATCCTCCTCGACGCGCCCCTGGGTCAGGATCTGTCTGGACCTCCCGCTCGCGGATAGGGCACTGAAGATGCCCACCGTTTTTTTAGTATCTCGCAGCGCAGGAGCAGATCGCGGTTCTCGCGCCGCAGGCGACGAAGCTCGGCCTCGGGACTTTCACAGGCGACGGCGGGCTGTTCGCCGAGACCCCGAAATGAGTGGCGGTGGCTTGGAGTGAACTGTGCGTGCTCGCCTGATAGGCAAGCACCTCGCGTTTGAACTCGGCAGTGTAGGCTGGTTTGGTTTTGGGCATGGGAGCGATTTCCT
>JBEANZ010000070.1:0-6257 GCA_041165185.1 Verrucomicrobiota bacterium
CAAAGCCCACCGGGCGGTGCGCCTCGAACAGGACGTTGTAGCTGCCGCCGCCGGTGCCGAGCACGGGCCGTTCGCAAAACAACTCCCACGCCGCGCGCCACACGATGGGGCGGGAGCGTTCGCCGGAGTCCGCAACGAGTTGCGCGAGGCGTTCACGCACAACCGGCGACACCGCAAATAGCACCGCGCCGCACGCCGCGACGCCCCCGAGCGCGGCGGCGGCCGCGAGGATCTTTTTCCGCCAAATCCCTCCGCCCGCGACCAGCGGCCATGCGATGAATGCCGCCGCGAGCCCGAGCCACGCGCCCCGACTCACGGACCACGCGAGCGCCGCGCTCAACACCACCGCAACGCCCCACCCCGTCGCGCGCACTATCGCCGACCGCGCGCGCCACGCCAGCACGCCCGCCGTCGGCAGCAGCAGGATCACGAGTGCGCCAAGGCTGTTCGGGTTGCCGAACGAACCGCTCGCGCGCCCGAGGTATTGGTCGGACTGCGTGCGCCCGAGCATCAGCCAATCGGCGCGGAAAAAATGCTGGTAGATCGCGAGCGCCGCTGACGCGCACGCGACGCCGAGCAGCGCACCCACCAACAGCCGCTGCGGCCCGCGCGAACGCACGCCGTTCAGCACCACCCAAAACACCGCGATCATCTGCGCCCAGCCGAGCCAGTCGCGCCAGCCGAGCCACCGCACGGGTGTGACGATGGCGACGTTGAGCGCCGCGTAGGCGAGAAACGGCAGGAGCGCCACGCCCGCCGGATGCCACGCGGGAGCCGAGGCCGCGCGGGCGTCGCGCGCATCGTGTTTGGTAAACAGCGTGCCGAGCCCCGCGCGATCCAGCAGGTGCGCCGCGAGCAACAGCCCGTTGAGCGCGCTCGTGACCACCATCGTCTCCGGCCGGTAGCCGCCGAGGCACAGCGTAGTCCACGCGAGATTCGCGGCGAGGAGCGCGGCCTGCGCCCATTCGCCAAGGGAAGCGCGGGGCGTGGAAATCGCGTCGGACATCGTGGGCGGGCCCGCGAAACTGGGAGCACGACAGCTCCCGTCCGAGCACAAAAAAGCGCCACCCGCAAAGGGTGGCGCTCGGGAGAGCGATACGTTTTCGGCCGCGCGACTTACTTGGTCGGCACGCTCTGGATCGTCTTGATGATTCGGCCGGCGACGAGATACGGGTCGGCGGCGGAGTTCGGACGACGGTCCTCGAGGTAGCCCTTGTAGCCGTTGTTGACGAAACTGTGCGGCACGCGCACCGAGGCGCCGCGGTCGGCGATCCCGTAGCTGAACTTGTCGATCGCCTGCGTCTCGTGGAGGCCGGTGAGGCGGAGGTGGTTCTCGGGGCCGTAAACGGCGATGTGCTCGTTGCAGTGGGCGCTGAACGCCGCCATGAGCTTTTCGAAGTAGGCCTTGCCGCCCTTTTCACGGAGGTGCTTGGTCGAGAAATTCGAGTGCATGCCGGAGCCGTTCCAGTCGAGCGCGGAGTTAAACGGCCCGAGGATCGGTTTGCAGCGCCACTCGATGTCGATGCAGTATTTTTCGCAGAGGCGCGCCATGATGTAGCGGGCGACCCAGAGCTGGTCGGCGGCGTTCTTGGAGCCCTTGCCGAAGATCTGGAATTCCCACTGGCCCTTGGCGACCTCGGCGTTGATGCCCTCGATGTTGATGCCGGCATCGAGACAGAGATCGATGTGCTGCTCGACGATCTCGCGCGCGACGCAACCGACGTTCTTGTAGCCGACGCCCGTGTAATAGGGGCCTTGCGGCGCGGGATAACCACCCTCGGGGAAACCGAGCGGGCGGCCGTCCTGATAGAAGAAATATTCCTGTTCGAAACCAAACCACGTGTCCGGATCATCCGGAATGGTGGCGCGGGAATTCGAGGGGTGCGCCTCGCCGGTGTGGAGGAAGGTCTCGCACATCACGAGCACGCCGTTCTTGCGCGTGGAGTCGGGATAGACGGCGACGGGCTTCAGCACGACATCGGAGGACTTGCCCTCGGCCTGTTGCGTCGAGCTGCCGTCGAAGCCCCAATTGGGGAGCTCGGCGAGCTTCGGGAATTTCGCGAATTCCTTGATCTGCGTCTTGCTGCGCAGGCTCGCGAGCGGCGTGTAGCCGTCGAGCCAGATGTATTCCAGTTTGTATTTGGCCATGATGCGGTGGGTGGGGGGACGGGTTTTCGGACGAGGATGTGGTGGGTGGACGTGAACACTTTCCCGCCGGAAAATCCGCCGGGAAAGCGCGAACTAATCAGCAGTCGATGTGCCAGTGGCAACCAGAAGTTCGCGCGATGACAAAATTTCTTCGGCCGCACGAAACACGCGATTTCGCAAGCCGGCCAGCCTCCCCAGGCGAGCCCACGCTTGCACTCGGTCCGCCGCCCCGAACGATGCCAGCGCCGCCATGCACGAAATGAAGGACACCGCCCGCGCCCTCGTGCGCATCGGCTACGACGGGCGCGTCCACAAGACGTTTCGCGGCCACCGCGCCGCGCTGCGCTTCGCCCACGAGACGCGCGTGCTCCGGCACCTCGAGGCGCGCGGCTGCACCTTCGTGCCGCGCCTGATCGAGGCTGACGCCGACCAGTTGAAAATCGTCACCACCAATTGCGGCCGCCGCGTCGAACACCTCGATCCTGCCCGCGAGGCGCAGATCTTTGCCGAGCTTGAGCCCTTCGGTGTGCGCCACGAGGACCGCGCGCTCCGCAACATCACCTACCGCACCTCCGACGGCCGCTTCTGCGTGATCGACTTTGAGTTTGCGACGCTGCTCGACGGCGGCGACGGCCGCCCCGTCACGCTCGCGCCCGACGCCTGACCCGCCGCCGATCCGATGCCGCGAAAAATCAAAACGCCGCCGCGCGTCCGCGCAAAACCCGCCGCGCCACCCGCGCCAACGCGCGCCCCGCCGCCCGCGCCCCCACCCCCCGTCGTGCGCTGGTCCGCCCAAACCGATCGCGGCCGCGTGCGCCCCAACAACGAGGACGCCTTCCTCGCCCTCGCGCTCGACGCCCGTGAGGTGCGCCTCCTCGGCAAATCCGGCGAACTCCCGCTCGGCGACGCCGACCTCGTGTTCGCCGTGAGCGACGGCATGGGCGGCGCGAAGTCGGGCGAGTTCGCCAGCCGCTTCGCCGTCGACCGCATCACGCGCCTGCTCCCGCCGCGTTTTCGCCGCGGCGTCGCCAACACGCCGACCGAGCATTTCACGACGACGCTCGCCGAGGTCTTCGCCGCGATTCACCACGACCTGTTGCGCCTCGGTTTCGCCTACGAGGAGTGCGCGGGCATGGGCGCGACGCTTACGCTCGCCTGGCTCACGCCGACGCGGCTGTTTTTCGCCCACCTCGGCGACAGCCGCCTCTACCGTCGCTCGGCCGACGGCACCCTCGCGCAGCTCACGCACGACCACACGCACGTCGGCTGGCTGCGCCGCCAAGGCCAGCTCAACGAACGCGAGGCCCGCACCCACCCGCGCCGCAACGCCCTCACGCAAGCCCTCGGCGCCGGCCACCAGTTCATCGCGCCCCAACTCGGCTCCCTCGACCTCGCGCCCGGCGACCGCGTCCTGCTCTGCACCGACGGCCTCGTCGACGGCCTTTGGGATCGGCGGCTCGCGGAGATTCTCTCCGACTCCGAGCAGCCCAACGCGACCGCCGCCCAACGCCTCGTCGCCACCGCGGTCGCCGATTCCGGCCGCGACAACACCACCGCCGTCGTTGTCGACCTCGTCGCCCCGTCGCCCATCGCCGCTCGCCGCCGATGAACTCGCCCAACGCCGCGACGCTGCTCTTTGTCTACGGCACGTTGAAACACGGCTGCTCCAATCACGCGCAACTGGCGGGCGCCGAGTTCGTCGGCCCCGCGCGCACGCCCCCGGGCTTTCGCCTCCACGATCTCGGCGGCTTTCCCGGCCTCGCGCCGCACGCCGATGATCGCGATGGCGTGGTCGGCGAGGTATGGCGTGTCGACGGCGCGGGCCTCGCGCGCCTCGACCGCTTCGAGGGCGTAGCCGAAGGGCTCTACGCGCGTCGCCCCATCGCGCTGCTTCCCCCGTTTGCCGGCGAAAAAATCGCGGCGTATCTCCCCGTCGCGCCTCCCGTCGGCCGCCGCGACCTCGGCGCCGAGTGGGTCGAGTGAAGCCCGCGCCGCGTCGCGCGCCCCGCAAATCTGTTCACCTTGCGGGAGCTGGTTTCGCCGCGCCCGCGCTTTCGAAATGCTCGCGCATCTCGCGCGCCGCGGCCTTGAGGCTCGGTAGCGCGCGGCGCGATTCGAGAATCGCGTCCGTGATCGCCCGCGCGGTCGCCGGGTCGCCCAACCGCCAACGGATGAGCGCCAGCGCGAGCAGTGTCGGATCGCGATCTTTCATTTGGTTGGCGCGGCCCTGGACCCGCTGCACCGCAGGCACGCGCACCTCCGGCGCCCGGGCCTCGATCCACGCCAACTGCTCGATCGCCTCGTCGCATAGCGGGCTGCGCTCAAGCACGCCATCGATCCAGTGGCGCACCTTGGCGAGTTCCGCCGGAGCGAGGCGTTGCGCGGGTTCGGCGGCCGGACCGAATTCCGCGAGCTTGATCCGCACGGCCTGCACGAGGGCGAAGGCGTTTTCCGTGCCGAGCTCGGCGGCGCGTTCCCAGCTTTCCGTCGCCAACGCCACATCCCCCTCGGCCAGTGCCATGATCGCGACGAGTTCCCGCGGGCGCGGCGCCCCGGGATTTTCCCGCGCGACGTGGCGCGCCGCGCCGAGGTCGCCGTCGCCGCGATGCACGCGCCAACGGAGGTTGAGCAGCGCGCAGTCGCGCTCGAGGTCCGTCGCCAACCGCATCGTGATCGCTGACGGCGCGAGCTTCAGCGGCGCCGGCGCGCGTCGCGTGTAATAGGAGCCGCCTTGGAGATAGGCGCGGAGCTTGTCCTCGAGCAGATCGAAGTCCTTGCCGAACACCTCGCGCAACGTGCCGTCCTTCCCGTCGGCCGTCGGGTTGGCCAGCGCCGTCAGATAACGCCCGAGGCGCGCCGCGTTCGTGCGGTCGGTGCCGCAGACGAGAAAATGCGCCAACGCCCACGACTGCGCGTAGAAAATTCCCGCGCGCTCCTCCTCGTTGTATTCCGGCGCGGTCTCGTCGACCGCGGTCAGCCGCTGCATGGGCATCAGCGCGCCCTGGCTGAGCACGGCCACGTAGAGGTCCTTGGGCCGGCCAAACTCCACCGTGTCGCCGTTCACGCGAAACGTCGAATACAGCTCGGCCAGCCCCTCGTTGAGCCACAACGGCAACGTGAGCCCGCGCGTATGCACCAGCAGGTGGATGTATTCGTGGAAAATCGCCTCGGTCGGATCGCCCCACTCGTCGCCCCCGCCCTCCAGATCGAGCGCGATGGTCACTTCGTCGACGCCGCCGACAAAGTAGCCCGCCACGTCTTTCGGTTTCCCGCGATACACGGGCTTGTAGGGCGTGAATGTCCGCTCCGAGTTGAACAACACGACGTTGACGCGTGGCTCGTGGGCCGCGCCGAGCGCGAAATTCGTGAGGAAGCTCGCGCGAAACTGCTCCAGATCCACGAGGAGCCGGCGTGTTTGTTTTTCCGACGCCGCGCTGAGCACCTCGAAGTGCTCCGTGCGCGCGACGCGCCACGTGTCCTTCGCCCGCGCGCCGACGGCAGGAAGAACAAGCGCGATCACGAGCAACCAAACGCGGGGCGACGGACGGAGGGGAATCGGCATCGGCGGAGGTAAACCGTCAGGAGGGTTTCCCAACGCCGCTGCATTTCAACGCCGAAACCCCGCCGCGCGGCTCCCGCTACGCCTGCGCCTTCAATACCCGCGCCGGCACGCGCCGGACCGCCGTGAACCGCGCGCGAAACAACTCGTCCAGCGTCGCCCGCACCTCCGCCGGGATGCGCGCGACCAGTTCGCCGAGCGGCGGCAAGTTAGCCGTCTCCTTCTCGTCAGCGACTGCCGGCGCGGCGGCCTTCGCGGCGACGAGCGGCTCCCCGCGCGTGCGCAAATCCGACAACATCGCCACCTCCACCGACTCGTCCGGCCACGCGTTGGGCGCGCCCTCGGCGTCAAGTAGCGCCGGTCTCTGACCGGCGTTTTCCGCCGCGGAAACTTCCGCCCGCGGGCCCGAGTCCGGCGCGACCGCCTCGCCCGCGTCGGCACTGTCGTTGGCCGGCACCGCCTGCTCCGTCGCGAAATCCGCACGGCGCGCGAGCCGGGCGTCCAACTGATCAATCAGCCGTTTTTTTTTTCGCTCTCGCCCGCAGTCGCC
>JBEANZ010000071.1:0-2658 GCA_041165185.1 Verrucomicrobiota bacterium
TCGGCCATGGCCTCGCGGATTTCCTGCGAGGTGACGTGGATGGTTTTCGGCAGGCCGGCCACGGAGTCGCGGCCCTTGACCTCCATCGAGAGCTCCTCGTCGAGCGGGTAGGCGGAGCCGATCCGCATTTTTATTTCTTCCGAAGTGCGCTCGCCGATCAGCAGGTTGTAGGCGCGCTTCATGTAGTTGATGATCGCGAGATCGAGCTCGTCGCCGGCGACGCGGATCGATTTGGAAAACACGATGCCGTTGAGCGAGATGACGGCGATCTCCGTGGTGCCGCCGCCGATGTCGACGATCATGTTGGCGGCGGGTTCGTCGATGGGCAGGCCCACGCCGATCGCAGCGGCCATTGGCTCGGGGATCGTGATTACGTCACGCGCACCGGCGTGCATGGCGGACTCTTTCACGGCGCGTTTTTCCACCTCGGTGATGCCCGAGGGAATCGCGATGACGACGCGCGGCGGGGCGCGGAAGGCGGAGTTGGAAACCTTGCGGATGAAGTAGCGCAGCATCGCCTCGGTGACGTCGAAGTCGGCGATGACGCCGTCCTTCATCGGGCGGATCGCGGTGATGTTGCCGGGGGTGCGGCCGAGCATGCGCTTGGCCTCCTCGCCGACGGCGCGGACCTTGCGCGTGGTGGTGTCGAGCGCGACGACGGACGGTTCGCGGAGGACGATGCCCTTGTCCTTGACGTAAACGAGCGTGTTGGCCGTGCCGAGGTCGATGCCGATGTCGTTGGAGAAGTAGCCGAGGAGGTTGGCCATGATTGCGTGCGTGAGCGGGGAGCGGGTGGCGGCGTCGCCGCCGACGGAACCGAATCGGCGGCCCCGGGGGGTGTCAACGAGGGAAACATCTCGCGCGCCGCACAGTGCAGCGCGCGAAGGCGTGCGGCGGAAATTCGGCGTTGAGTCCGCGCGCGCGCGGCCGGCACACTGCAACCGATTTCCCCGCCCTGCGTCTCCCGCTTCCCGTTCCCCCGAGGCATGTCGTTTCCGAAAATTCCCTCCGTCCCCACCGCGCGCCGCGTGGCGCTGGCTGCTTTTGTTATCGCGAGCGCGGGCGTGGTCACGGTGCGCGGGGCGTCGCTGCCGCGCGGGACCACGCCGTTTCTTGAGCAGCACTGCTTCGATTGCCACGACTCCGACCTGCGCAAGGGCGACCTCGATTTGACGGCGCTGAAGTTTGAGCCGACGGACGCGAAGAATTTCGCGCTCTGGGTGAAGGTCCACGACCGCGCCGCGAGCGGCGAGATGCCGCCCAAGAAACGCGACCGCCCGCCCGCCGCCGAACTCGCGAACTTCACCGCTACTCTCTCCTCGACGCTCGTGTCGGCCGACGCCGATCGCATCGCGCGCGAAGGCCGCGCGACGCAGCGCCGGCTCAACCGCTACGAATTCGAAAACGCCCTCCGCGATCTGCTCGGCGCGCCGTGGCTCCAGGTGAAGGACGCGCTCCCGGAGGACGGCGAGTCGCACCGCTTCAACAAAATCGGCGACGCCCTCGACATGTCGCACGTGCAGATGGCGCGCTACCTCAACGTCGTGGACTACGCGCTCCGGCAGGTGATGGCGACGCAGGCCGAGCGTCCGCCCGCGAGCACGACGCGCTACTACGCGCGCGACCAGCGCAGCTTCACGGGGCCGATGAAATTTTCGGTATTCAACACCTCGCCCGAGCGCGCGACGTTTCCGCTGATCGGCCCCTATCCGCAGGCGGAGGTGCGCGCGGGTCGCGCACCGACGACCGTCGGTGCCGCGAATCCCGGCGTGCGCGAACTCGAGGCGGTCGGCATGGCGGCGAGCAGCTACGAGCCGCTCGAGCCGAAGTTCAACGCGTTCAAGGCCCCCGTCGCCGGCCGCTACAAACTCCGCGTCAACGCGTTTTCCGTCTGGGTCGGCCCCGGCAAGGACCCGAAGAAATGGTTCATCCCCGATCTCGACAACGTGAGCGACGGCCGGCGCACCGAGCCCGTGACGATCTACTCGGAGTTGCCGCCGCGGCAGTTGCGCTGGCTGGGGAAATTCGACGCCACGCCCGAGCCCGCCGTGCACGAACTCGACGTGTGGCTGCTCGCCGGCGAGACGATTCGCCCGGATCCGGCGCGGTTCTTCCGCTCGCGGCCCGGCGCGGGCCGCTGGCAAAACCCGCTCGCCGAAAAGGACGGCCAACCCGGCGCCGCGTTTCGCTGGCTCGAGGTCGAGGGCCCGCTCACCGACGCGTGGCCGACCGCCGGCCACCGCCTGATGTTCGGCGATCTGCCGATCCGGCAGACGGGGAAAAACGTCGAGGTCGTCTCGGAAAACACGGCGGCGGATGCGGCACGGTTGATGAAAAATTTCCTCGCGCGCGCGTATCGGCGGCCGGTCGCGGCGGACGAGGCGGGGCGTTTTCTCCCCGTGGTCGAGCAGGCGTTGAAGAGCGGCAGCGGTTTCGCCGACGCGATGATCGCGGGCTACACGGCGGCGCTGTGCGCGCCGGAATTTGTCTGCCTCGAGGAAAAACCCGGCCGACTCGACGACCACGCGATCGCGGCACGGCTGAGTTTCTTCCTCTGGAACTCGCCGCCGGACGATGCGCTGCGTGCGCTCGCCGCGAATGGCCGCCTCCATCGCCCCGACGAGTTGTGCGCGCAGACCACGCGCCTGCTCGCCGACC
>JBEANZ010000072.1:0-3206 GCA_041165185.1 Verrucomicrobiota bacterium
CACCCGCGATCAGGCGCGCGCCCTCGTCGCCAGCCGTCAGGCCCAAAGCGAGGAAGGCGAATTGAGTTTCTACCAAAGCCGCCAGGCGCTCGCCCTTGCGATGGGCTACTCGGCGCTGCGCCTCGCCGCCGGCGCCCCCGGTGTCCGCGGGGAGTTTCCCGTCCCCATGACCGCCGAGACAATCGCTCCCGCGCTCGGCGAAAAATACGTGAGCGAGGCGCTCAGCCGCCGCGGCGATCAGCTCGCCGCGCACCTGAGCACGCAGGCCCAGGCCGCGTTGCTCGAGGGGGCGAAGAGCAACCTCAAGCCCCGCGTCGATTTCGCGCTCACCGTCGGCTTCGCCGGGCTCGACGCCCGCCCGGGGCGCTTTCGCCCCGGCTACGCGCTCAGCAACGATCTCAACGGCGCCAACGCCGCCGGCACGTTCTCCCTCGACTGGCCCACCGCCAACCGCGTCGCGCGCGGCGGTGTCATCAGCCAGCGCGCCGCCGCCGAGCAGGCCCGGCTCTCCGCCGTCCTCTCCGCCAACACCATCGCGGCCGATGTCCTCGTCGCGCTCGAGACCCTGCGCCGAGTCATCGCCGAATGCGCGCTCAGCCAACAGGCCACCGACGCCTACGGCCGCTCCCTCGCCCAGACCAGCGAGAAGATGAAAGCCGGCGAGGCCACCCTCACCGAACTCATCGACATGGAAGACCGCTACGCGGGCGCCCGCCGCAGCCGCAACGACACCCTCCGCCGCTACGCCATCACCCTCGCGCAACTGCGCCTGCTCACCGGCACCCTCTCCGCCGCCGCCGACCAGCGCGCCGTCTTCGACACCGCCGTGCTCACCGCCGTGCCCACCTTCACTCCCTAAACACTCCCGCTCCCATGAAGCTCTCGCTGTCTGTTCGCGCCCTCGCCCTCGCTCTCGCGCTCCTCGCGCCCGGCGCCCGGCTCGAGGCCAAGGTCGGCGCCCTCGGCCGCATCATCCCCGCCGGCGACCTGATCACCCTCGGTGGCGACGGCAGCGCGGTCGCCGCGATCCACGTCAAGGAGGGCGATGTCGTCGCCGCCGGCGCGCCGCTAATCGATTTCAACAGCCGCCACACGGCGGAAAACGAGGTGAAGCTCGCCGAGCTCTCCCTCCGCGAAGCCCGCGACCTCTGCACGCTCGCCACCCACGCGCTCGCCAAGAAATCGGAGATCGCCAAGGGCGACTACGAGTTCGCGGTCCAGCGCTACGAACGCTTCAGCAAACTCGGCGGCGAAAAAGTCTCCGCGCAGCAGATGGAGTTACGCGCCTACCAAATGAAAAACGCCCAGCTCGTCCAGCAGGCCGCCGACCTCGACCTCGCCCGCTCCCGCGAGGACGGCGCGATCAAGCTCGCCCGCGCCGAGGCCCAGCTCGCCGCCGCCCGCGCCAAGCTCGACGCCACAACGCTTCGCTCGCCCGCGCCCCTCACCGTCGTGAAAGTCAACGCCACCCCCGGCACCGTCCCCGGCGGCGCCGTCGTCGTGCTCGCCAACCTCTCCGAAATGCTCGTCCTCACCGAGGTCTTCGCCGGCGATCTCCCGTCCCTCAAGGTGGGTCAGGCCGCCACCATCACCAGTAACGCCCTCGCCGCCCCCATCGCCGCGCGCGTCCTCTCCATCGGCCGCCTCATCACCGGCCGCGCCAAGGTCGCCGAGATCCTCCTGCGCCTCGACGACCCCACCGCCGCCGCCAAGCTGCTCCACCTCGAGGTCAACGTCTCGATCGAAAACTGATCGGCCGTGCCCCGCGCCCCCGCGTCCGCCCCCGCCCCATGAGGATCTTCCTCGCGTGGCACAACACGCTCCAAAACAAGAAGCGCTCCCTCGCGGCCGTCGCCGGCATCGCGTTCTCCGTGCTGCTCGTGTTCATGCAGCTCGGCTTCCTCCAGACCGCGCAGACGAACTCCACCCTCGTCTATAACTATTTCCGGTTCGACCTCATCATCACCTCGAACCGTTATCAGGCGCTCGAGGCCGCCCACTTTTTCGACAGCTCCCGCCTCCTGCAGGCCCGCGTCGTCCCCGGCGTCGGCGACGTCTCCACCCTCGACGTCGCGCGCGCGCGCTGGCGCGACACCGAGAACAACAACCGCGGCTCCTCCTGCATGATGCTCGGGTTCGACCTCAACCCCGCCTTCGTCCCCGCCGCCGACCGCCGCCTCCTCCCGCTGCTCACCAAGCGCGACACCCTCGTGCTGGATCGCTTCGCGCACCCCGACTACGGCTCCCTCCGCGTCGGCCGCGAGGCCACCCTCGACGACCGCACCGTCACCGTCGCCGCCAACTTTGATCTCGGCGTCAGCTTCCAGGCCGAGGGCAACGCCATCCTCGGCCTCGACACCTACCTCACCATCCTGCGCCAGCCCGCGCGCGACGTGATTTTCGGCCTCGTCCAACTCGCGCCCGGCGCCGACCGCGCCGAGGTGAAAAAACGCCTCCAATCCGCCCTGCCCGACGACGTGCAGATCCACTACAAGGAGGACCTTGTGCGCCGCGAACGCGAATACTACGTCAACGTGAAACCCATCGGCATCATGTTCCGCGCCGGCGCGTTCGTCGCGTTCTGCGTCGGCGGCGTCATCCTCTACCAGGTCCTCGCGAGCGAAATCTCCAACCGCCTCCGCGAACTCGCCACCCTCAAGGCCGTCGGCTTTTCCAACTACTATGTGTTCGGGGTCGGCGTCCAACAGGCCCTTCTCTTCGCCTCGCTGAGCTACGGGCCGGCGTTCGGCTTCAGCCTGCTCACCTTCGAGCTCGTTTACCGCGCCAGCCACGTGCCGATGTTCATGACCTGGCCCCTCGCGCTCACCGTGCTCGGCCTGACCGTCGCGATGACGACCGTCTCGAGCATCCTCGCGCTGCTCAAGGTCCGCCGCGCCGATCCCGCCGACCTCTTCTGAATGAGGCTCACCGACCGCATCCCGATCGCCTGGAGCATGCTGACCCACCGCAAGGGCCGGCTGGTCCTCTCCATGCTCGGCATCGCGTTCTCCGTCGTGATCATGTTCATGCAGATCGGGTTCTTCAACGGCATCAACGACAGCCAGGCCCGCCTCGCCCTCTTCCTCGACGCCGACCTCGTCCTCATCAGCCGCGATCGCTACAGCCTCCTCGAAGGCGCCCGCCTCAACCGCATCCGCATGCAGCAGGCCCTCGCCTTCGACGAGGTCGCCACCGCCTCGCCCCTC
>JBEANZ010000073.1:0-3918 GCA_041165185.1 Verrucomicrobiota bacterium
GCGTGAGCTTGGTGACTTTCTCGCGCATGGTCATCCCGTGCTCGAAGGTAGCGTCGTCGAAGGTCTGCGCCTGCGGCGGCGGCTTGAGCGCGCGGCCGACGATGCTGCGGGTGAGAAACACGCCGCGGTGGATCGGCGAGCTGGTGGTCTTGTAGGAGAGCGCGGCGAGGAGGTAGGGATGCGTGAGCACGCCCGAGCGCTGGCCGGCGGGCGCGGCGACGCGCGCGAACTCCCCGGGCGCAAGCCCGTTCGCGGGCGCGGGGGCGGCGAGCCCGTAGAATTTGGCGAGACGCTCATTCGCGAAAAGATAGTCGGCGCGGAGCAGGTCGCGGAAATCAGAGCGCTCGCTCCATACGACATGGTCGACGAAGAGCCCGAGTGACGCGCGCAGATCGTCGATGAGGTCGGGGGTGAAATCGGGAAAGAGTTTCGCGTCCTTGCTGAGATCTTCGAGGTAGCGGAGTTGAAGCCAGTGCTGGAAAAACTCGCGGACCTTGGCGCGCGCGCGCGGATCGGCGAGGAGGCGCTGCGCGTGAGCGGAGATTTCCGTGCGCGTGCGGAGCCGGCCCTCGGCGGCGGCGCGGGCGAGTTCGGCGTCGGGCGCGGAATCCCAGAGCGCGAAAGCGAGGCGCGTGGCGATCGCGGAGGCGGCGGGTGGGGGCGTGGCATGGGCGTCTAGCCCATGGTTTGCCGGACTCATGGGCGGGACGCCCGTGCCACCCGGGCCGGAGGAAAACATGGGCGGGACGCCCATGCCACTCGGGGCGGCGGGCAGCTCGGTGTAGAGGAAGTGCGGCGATTTCAGGGCAAGGAGCACGACGCGGCGCACGCCGGTCTCGGGGTCGGGCGCGGTGCGCAGGAGGTCCGTCACATTGCGCTGTGTTTCTTCGGGCGTGAGCGGGCGGCGAAACGCGGCGGCGACGAATTTCGCCGCGAAGGCGGTGAGTTTTTGCGCGCGCTCGGAATCGTTGGCGCGCGTGACGGCGAGACGGTCGAGGCGCTTGATGACGTGATTCGCGACCTCAAACGCGGCGTTGGTCGTGGCTTCGTCCCACGTCTTCGAGACGGAGATGCTGCGTTCGTAGCCCTGGCTGCTGTCGTCGGCGGGGAAGCGCGTCGCGACGACGAAGGTGGGCGCGGCTTTTCCAGTCGAAAGATTGCGCGCGGGGATTGGGCGCTCGCTGCCGTGCGGTGGTTTCCAGCGCAGGGAGATCGCGGGCACGACGGGCGAGCCGGTCTTTTCGGGCAGCGCCCACCAATCGATCGCGATGGGGTAGGCCCGGCCGCCGAGCAGGCGGAGCGTGATGCGGTGATCGGGGTCTTTCGGCGTGGAGACGTTGATGTCGAGCGTGGGCTCAGTGCCGGCACGCTGATCGGACTCCGCGTTGATCCAGACGCGGACGCTGTTGGGGGTGCGGATGATGAACTCGTGATCGCCGGTCTCGTCGGCGATGACCGCGCCGCGCCACTGGGCGGAGAAGCCGGCGGGCTCCCGCGAGTTGGGCGTCGGCGGCCGGTCCAGCGGCGGGAGCGTGAGGCGGGCGCGGAGCTCGCCGTTTTCGGGGAAAACGAAATCCACCATCGCGTCGGTGCCGCGGTGGGCGAGTTTCGCCGGATCGAAACGACCGCGCTGGGCGACGTTGAAGTAGGTGGCGGCGAGGCCGGGCGAATTTTCGGATGCGGATGTGGCGCCGGTCGCTGGCTGATTCGCCGTCGCGGGCGACGCGGGCGCGAATTGCGCGAGCAAATCGGCGACGGTGACGGCGTATTGGCGGTTGGTGAGGTGCGCGATCTCGATGCGCGCGGGATTCAGTTTCGCCTGCGCGGCGGGGGAGTAGAACGAGTCGAAAACAAAACCCGCCACCGCCTCGGCCTCCGCCGCGCTGAGCGTCCCCGGGTGATCGTCGGGCATGTTTTTCGCGATGTAGCGGGCGAGCTTTGGCTGCGGCCAGTCGCCGGCGAGCGCCTCTTTGTATTTGTCGGCGACACCTTCGCCGCGCGCGCCGTGGCAATCGGCGCATTTTTGACGGTAGATGTGCCCGCCGGTGGCGACGGTGGCGGTCGGCGCGAGCGAGCAGGAGACGCCGACGAGCGCGGCGCCGGAGGCGAGGCCGAGGAGCAGGGAGAGTTTCCGTCGCGCGGGCACGGGCTACTTCCAGTCGTCGGTGCGGAACGGCGAGGCGGGGAGGCCGGCGGCGTTGTAGAGATTGCACGTCGGAAAATTTTCCCACGCGTAGCGCGCGGCGAGCGGGGCGGCGACGTCGGGCGCGGAGACGACCACGGTGGCGCCGACGATGCGCGCTTGCGCGGGCAGGAATTTCCGGTCGGCACCCGCGACGACGAAGCCGGTGAGCGCGCCGCCCTTGGCGACGAGGCCGCCGTCGGCGTGCGTGAAGCGCAGGGTGATTTCGCCGCCGCGCACCTCGTGGCCGGCGGGGAGCGGGCCGGAGGTCGAAGGGACGTTCTGGCCGTAAACCTCGCCGAGCGCCCACTGCGCGAGGCGGTGGCCGACGGCCTGTTTGTTCTTCGGATGGATGTCGTTTTCCTCACCCACGTCGATGGCGATGGCCATGCCGGTGCGCGGGAGCGCGAGGGTTTTCAGCATCCCCTCGCGGACGGTCGGCCAGTCGCGGCCGGCGCCGGCGAAGTTTGGCAACTGCACCCACGCAAACGGAAACTCGCAGCCCCAGCGCGCGCGCCAGTCGCGGATGAGCAGCGGGAGCTGGAGCGCGTAGAGCGGGGCTTTCGGCGGCGTGGAGTTGGCCTCGCCCTGATACCAGAGCGCGCCGCGGATCGCGTAGGGGATGAGCGGGGAGATCTTGCCGTTGAACAGGCCGCCGGGCGGGCGCGGGGTGGCGGCCTTGGCGGCCTTCGTGGTCTTGGCGTTTTTCGCGGCGGCTTTTTTCGTTTCGACGGGCGGTGCGGCAGGCGCGGTCGCAGCGGCGGGCGCCGGCGGCGGAGTGGCGGGCAACGCAGCGAGCGCGGTTTGGAGTTCCTTGTGGTCGCGCTGCACATCGGCCGCGATCCAGGATTCGATGGGCGTGCCGCCGACGGAGGAATGCACGAGGCCGACGGGCACGCCGAGCGTCTGGTGCACCTCGCGGCCGAAAAAGTAGAGCGCGGCGGAGAAGCCGCCGACGGTCTCAGGCGCGCACACGGCCCATTGGCCCTTGCCGACGGTTTGCGGCGTGGCGGCGTTGGCGGACTCCTCCTTGAAGTGGCGGATGAGCGGGAATTTCGCGGCGGCCTTTTCGCTTTCGAAGTCGAGGCCGCGGCTGACGAGGAACGCCATGTTGGACTGGCCCGAGCCGAGCCAGACCTCGCCAACGAGGACGTCGGAGAATTTTTGATTTTCGATTTTTGATTCTCGATTGGCGGAGACGGCGAGATCGCGCGGCGCGGCGCTGGCGCTGAGCGGATCGAGGTCAACGCGCCAGCGGCCGTCGGGCGCGGCGGTGGCGGATTTTTTCTGGCCGGCGAACTCCACCGTGACGACGGCGCCCGCATCGGCGGTGCCCCAGACGGGGACGACGGCGTCGCGTTGGAGGACCATGTGATCGGCGAACACGGCGGGGAGGGCGAGCTCGGCGCGGGCGGTGGCGAAGGCGAGGCCGGCGAGGGCAAGGCAGGTGACGGTGAACACGCGGCGGCGGTGGAGGGGGAAGAGCGGGGGCATAAGGGGATGGGGTTGGATGCTTTGTCGTTTTTCCCGGGGAGTTGCTGCCGGAGATCGGGAGCCCTGAAGGGGCGAAAAGTTGAGAGCCCAGGGCAACGCTCTGGGAACCGTCCACCGCAAGCGTTCAAGCCCTGTCCGGGCGAAACGCGACGAGGGTGTCGACCCTTCAGGGCGAGGACATTTTTCAATCCCATTCCCAGAGCGCTGCCCTGGGCTATCGACTTTCGCCCCTTCGGGGCTTC
>JBEANZ010000074.1:0-5269 GCA_041165185.1 Verrucomicrobiota bacterium
CCTCAACCGCCTCCTCGTCACCCTCGCCGATCTCAACGCCCAGATCGGGCGCTTCGAGGCCAACGCGCCCGGCTCCGCCGTCGACCTGCGCGATCAGCGTCAGGCGCGGCTCGAGGATCTCGCCGCGAAACTCCCCGTCGAAGTGCGCGACCAGTCGGGCGGACAGTTTCAGATCGTCGCCAAGGATGCCGCCGGCGCCGATGTTGTCCTCGTGGATCGCGCGCAGGTGCTCGGCGCGGTCGCGTTCGATGGCGGGCAACTCAGTGCGGGGACCCCCGCCACCGTGCTCGCCCCCGCGGCCGGCGCGATCAAGGGCGCGCTCGCCGCGCGCGACGGCGGCGTGCAGACGCTCCGCCACGATCTCGATTTGTTCGCCCGGCAACTCGTCACCTCCGTCAACGCCGCCTACAACCCCACCGGAGCGACCGGCAATTTTTTCGCGCCCGCCGGCACCACCGCCTCCACGATCCAGTTGGCCGCGACGCTCACGCCCGCGAACCTCAAGGCCAGCGATGGCGGCCCGGCCGGCGACAACTCCATCGCGCTCGCCGTCGCAGCCGTCGGCGCCCGCATTTTTTCCACGGCCGCCGGCGACGCCATCGACGGCACAATCGGCGGCTTTTTCAGCCAGGCCGTCGGCAAGCTCGGCCAGTCCCTCGCCGGCGCCAACGCCCGCGTCGACGATCAGGGCAACGTCGAGAAACTCGTCCGCTCCCAACGCGACGCGATCAGCGGCGTCTCCCTCGACGAGGAACTCGCCGATCTCATGAAATACCAACGCGCATTTCAGGCCTCCTCGCGCGTGTTCCAAACCGTCGACGAGCTGCTCGACCTCGTCGTCAACCGCCTCGGCCATTGAAGGGACCAAGGGACCAAATGACCGCCATTTCCGCGCCCACCTCTCCACCCGTTTCGGTCCCTTGGTCCTTTGGTCCTTCGTCCTTTGGTCCTTTTCCGCCATGAGAATCTCCACCGCCTCCGTCTCCGAAGCGATGTTCCGCCAGATCCGCGAACTCGGCTCGCAACAGGCACGGCTGCAGAACCAGGTCGCGACCGGGCAGCGGATTTTCCAACCCGAGGATGACCCGAGCGCCGTCGGCCGCGTGCTCAACTTGCAAACCGAGCAACGCCAGCTCGGGCAATACGCGCGCAACGCCGACCGCGCGCGCGAGATCGCGCAGGTGTCGGCCTCCGGCTTGCAGGGACTCAAGAAAATCTCCGATCGCGCCACCGAAATCGGCACGCTCGGCGGCGGCGGCGCCACCGGCCCCGCCGCCCTGCAAGCCTACGCCGTCGAAATCGATCAGCTCGCGGAGCAGGCGTTGCAGGGCGCCAATGCGCGCCTCGGCAACGACCACCTCTTCGGCGGCACGGCCGTCGCCTCACCGCCGTTTGTCGCGACGCGCGATGCCGCGGGCCGGATCGTTTCCATCGCGTATGCCGGCGACGCCGCGGCCGCCGCCATTCCGCTTTCGGCCCACTCGTCCGTCGCGCCGACAACCGGACGCGCGACCAACGCCGCGCTGGCCGAGTTTCTCGGCCGCCTCGTTTCGCTTCGCGACGCGCTCAACCAAAACAGCCCCGCCGCCGTCGCCACCGCCCAGACCGGGCTGCTCGCGACCGAGGACGAGTTGGTTTCCGCCATCGCTGAAAACGGCGGCGTGCAGACGCGCATCGAAGCCGCCCAGTCCACGCAGAAGGACCTCGCGGTCAGCCTCGAATCGCTCGTCTCGCAGGAGACTGACGCCGACCTGCCCACCACCATCGTGAAGCTCAACCAGACGCAGACGGCCTACCAGGCCGCGCTCCAATCGGCCGCGAGCATCATGAAAATCTCGCTGCTCGACTACATTCACTAACTCCGCCGCCCCCGCCCATGAAAGTGCTCCCCGAAATCCTGCCCACCGATCTCGATGTGCCGCCGTCCAACGAGATTCTCCTCCCGCACGGCCTGATCGGCTTCGCCGCCTACAAGCGCGCCGAGCTGCTCTACCTCCCCGGCCACCTGCCGTTTCTCTGGATGAAACTCCACAGCGCGACGGACCACCTGCACTTCGTCGTCATCGAGCCCGGCGGCCTCGTGCCCGGCTACGAGCCCGAGATCTTCGACGCCGATGCCGAGGGCCTCGAACTCCGCGCGCCCACCGAGGCGATGATTCTCAACATCGTCACGCTCCGGCGCGAAAATCCGGTCGAGGCCACCGCCAATCTCATCGGCCCCATCATCGTCAACCGCCGCACGCGCGTCGCGCGCCAGCTCGTGATTTCCAACTACTCGCGGTTCAGCGCCCATCATCCGCTCGTCGAGCGCGCCCAGTCCGAGGCCTGCGCCTGAAGCGACCGGCGATTAACGACCACCCTCCTCCCATGCTCGTCCTCTCCCGCCGCGTAAACGAAGCGATCGTGATCGGCGATTCGATCGAGATCCGCATCACCCGCATCGAAGGCGATGTCGTGAAAATCGGCATCGCCGCGCCGCGCGACGTCCCGATTTTCCGCAAGGAAGTCCTCGCCGACATCGCCGCCAGCAACCAGGCCGCCGCCGTCCGCAACCCGCGCCCCGGCGCGCTCCCGCTCCTCCCCGCCATCGCCGCCAAGCCGGCCGTGCCCGCGGTGTGAGACGCGTCCGCCGCGCCCCCGTTTTTTCCACCACCTCCCCCGACCGTCCCGTCCACCGCAACCACCATGAGCGTTATCAACACCAACCTTCAGGCGATGATCGCCGCGCGCCACCTCGACCAGAGCCAGGAAATGCTCGGCCGTTCCCTCAACCGGCTCTCCTCGGGCTCGAAAATCGTCAACCCCTCCGACGACGCCGCCGGTCTCGCCGTCTCCGAAAAGCTCGACGCGCAAAGCCGCCGCGTCACCGCCGCCGTCACCAACGTCCAGAACACCGTCTCCTATCTCCAGACCGCCGACGGCTTCATGAGCGGCATGGCCAAGATCCTCGCGCGCATGGGCGAACTCGCGATCCTCGCGAAGGACGTCACGAAAAACCCCTCCGACGTCGCGCTCTACCAAAAGGAATTCACCGCGCTCCAAGACCAGCTCCGCACCACGATCGGCGGCACGACGGCCGAGATCGGCGGGGTCGCCGACGTGTCCGCGCCGCTCGGGGCCTTCAACGGCATCACGCTTTTCGGTCCCGGCCCCGGCATGTCGGTCACGATCGGGCAGGCCGTCGGCCAGGACATGACCATCCCGGCGACCAACCTGCGCAACCTGCCGATGCTGGACATCGTCGGACAGGACGCCGCGGGCGCCTACACGCTCCTCTCGACCGACGCCGCCGCGATCGAAAAGATCTCGGACGCCATCCAGGACATTGCGACGGAGCGCGCCTCGCTCGGCGCCTCGCAGTCGCGCCTCGAGCTGGCGGTGACGACGTTGCAGGTGGAAAACGAAAACCTCTCCTCGGCGATCTCGCGCATCCGCGATGTCGACGTCGCGCAGGAATCCACGCACTTCGCGAAGTTCAACATCCTCGTGCAATCCGGCACCGCGATGCTCGCGCAGGCGAACCAGAGTCCGCAGAGCGTGCTCAAGCTTCTGCAAAGCTGAAGTCGCACGGCCACGTCGGCGGGCCGGGACGCCGCGCCGCTTCATCAATCGCCTCCGTCGAGATTCGCGTCGTTTCCCGATCAAGCCGTCCGAAGTAGGGCGAGGTCTCTGACCTGCCCTCCGAACAGCCCGCGGCTCCAGAGGGCGGGTCAGAGACCCTGCCCTACCCCGGAGCCCGCGCGCGCGGCGGTTTTTCGTAGCGGCGGGCGTCCCTGCCCGCCGAGTTTCACCGGCGCACCAGAAATCGGCGGGCAGGGACTCCCGCCGCTACCTCGCCAAATCCCCGGCCACCGCTGCCGATTGCAACGCGCGGTGGACGGCGGCGTTGAGTTCCTCGTTGGTAAACGGCTTGGGCAGCCGCTCGGCTTGCCCGAGGCCGACAAACGTCTCCGGCGAGATCACCGAAAAATATCCCGACATGATGACGACCGGCAGGTCCGAGCGAATTTTCCGCGCCGCCGCGATGAGCTCGGTGCCCTGCATGTAGGGCATGGTCTCGTCGGTCACGAGCAACGCGAAGCGCGCGGGCTCGGCCTGAATCGCGGCGAGCGCCTCGGTCGCGGAACCAAACGTGGCGGTGGTGTAGCCGTTGTTTTCCAACAGGAGGTGCGCGCACTGCGCGACGAGTTCCTCGTCATCGACAATGGCGACCAGTTCGCCCGCGCCGCGCGGGCTGGGCGCGAAGCTTGGCGCGACGGCATCCTGCTCGGCCGGGGCCACCGGCAGGTAGATGTGAAACGCCGCGCCCTCGCCGGGTTTGCTGTCCACGTGGATGGTGCCGCCGTGCGTGCGCACGATGCCGTGGACGACCGCCAACCCGAGACCGGTGCCCTCGCGCGTATTTTTCGTGGTAAAAAACGGATCGAAGATCCGGCGGCGCGTGGCCTCGTCCATGCCGTGACCGTCGTCGGTGACGGAGAGGCGCACAAAGCCCTCGCCCGCCGGGTCGGCACCGAGCAGGGCGAGTTCGGCGGTCGGCGCCGCGGGCGCGATCTCGATGACGAGGGTGCCGCCGCGCGCGCGCATGGCGTGGCCGGCGTTGGAGCCGAGGTTGAGCAGCACCTGATGGATCTGCGTGGCATCGCCGAACACGGGCGGGCAGCCCGGCGCGAGCCGCAACTCGATGGTGATCATCGCCGGCAGGGTCGAGCGCAGGAAGCGCCGCGCCTCCTCCACCACCGGCCCGAGATCGAGCGGCACGTGCGCGCCGCCGGGCGAGCGTCGGCCGAACGTGAGGATCTGCTCGACGAGCGCGCGGGCGCGCAGGCTGGCGCCGCGCGCCTCGCCGAGAAGGGGCCGCGCCGGATGGTCCGCGGGGAAAAAATCGGCGGCGAGTTCGTGGAAGCCGATGATGCCGGTGAGGAGGTTGTTGAAATCGTGCGCGATGCCCCCGGCGAGCGTGCCGAGCGTGTCCATTTTCTGCGCCTGAAAGAGCTGCGCCTCGAGTTCGCGCCGCGCGGTCTCGCTTTCGTGGTGGGCCGTCACGTCCTGCGCGGCGCCGTGCACGCGCTCGGGCGTGCCGTCCGGCCGAAATTCCGTGCGCCCGATCCAGCGCGCCCAACACGAGCGGCCGGTCGCGGTGGTGAACGGCAGTTCCAAATCAAACGCGGCCGCGGCCGGATCGCGGTTGTGGAGCACCGCCGTGAGCGCGGCCTGGGTCTCGGGCGGGTAGAATTCGCGGGTGTTTTCGAGCGTCGGAAGAAAATCG
>JBEANZ010000075.1:0-7234 GCA_041165185.1 Verrucomicrobiota bacterium
CATCAGTCCCCCCAAAAGTCGGTCCCCAACCTCAACGCTAACCCCACCTCACCCCTCCCCATGAACAACCCCCATCGTTCTCGCGGCACCCGTGTGATGTTGCCGCGCCTGCTCGCCGGTCTCGTCGCATTTACATTCGCGTCCACGCTCACGCTTACAGTCACGCCGTTGCGCGCGCAGTCGGCCGGCACCGGCACCGTCACCGGCCGAGTGCTCAATGCCACCACCGGCGCCTATCTCCCCGGCGCCACCATCGCCGTCGAGGGCGGCGCGGGCGGCGGCGATGTTTCCATCGAGGGCGGCTACTTCCGTCTCAACGACGTTCCCGCCGGCGCGCGCACGCTCGTCGTCACTTATCCGGGCCTCGACGCCGCGCGCGTTTCCGTGACCGTCGCCGCCGGCGCGACGCGCGAGGCCAACGTCGAGCTCACCTCCACGGTCTATCGGCTCGACGCCTTCAAGGTCTCCGAGCTCCGCGAGGGCGAGGCCGCCGCGATCGCGCGCCAGCGCGCGGCGGAAAACGTGAAGCACGTCGTCGCCACCGACACGTTCGGCAACGTCGCCGATGCCAACGTCGGCAACCTCCTCCTCCGCCTCCCCGGCATAACCGCGCAGCGCGACGAGGGCGAGGTCCACCTCGTCTCCATCCGCGGCGTCGATCCGCAATACAACTCCGTCATGGTCGACGGCACGCGCCTCTCCGGCGCGACCACGCGCGCCAACGGCCTCTCGCGCGCCTTCGAGGTCGACAAGGTCTCGACCAACTCCATCGAGTCCATCGAGGTCATCAAAGCCCAGCTCCCCGACATGGACGCCGACGCCATCGGCGGCACGATCAATTTGAAAACGAAGAGCGGCTTCGACCGCAAAGGCCGCGACATCCGCTGGGCCGCGGGCGCGAACATCTACCCGAAGCGCGACAAATATTTTCCCTCCGCCAGCTTCGCCTACTCCGACGTGCTCGGCGCGGAGCGCAAACTCGGCCTCGCGTTCAACCTCTCCTACAACCGCACCTACGGCCCGCGCAGCGCGTTTCGCGCGGGCTACGCGAGCCCGACGTTCACCGCGCCCGCCGCGATGAACGATTTCCAAACCTCCGAGGACGACATCACGCTCACGCGCATCGGCACCGGCCTGAAGCTCGACTACAAGCTCTCGTCCACGTCGTCGCTGTTCTTCAATGCGCTCTACAATAATTATCTCGACGACATGTTTCAGCACAAGATGCGCATGAGGCGCGGCACCGCCGTCGCCGTGAGTGAGGCGGTCTCGCAGCTCACCGGCGCCTCGACGGAATACGAGATGGAGTCGCGCAACCGCACCGTGAAGACGTTTCGTTTCCAGCTCGGCGGCAAGACCGCGATCCGCGACTGGCAGCTCGATTACGACGCCGCGTGGTCGCCCTCCGATGGCTTCGAGAAACGCGAGGACGTCACCGTGCGCATCAACAACACCGCGTGGCGCACCGACCGCACCGGCCGCCTGCACTTTCCCACTTTCGCGCAGACCGGCGGCCCTGACGTGCGCAATTTCGACAACGGCTTCACCGACTCGATGAACCGGAAAGATTTTCACCAGCAGGACGAAATCTACGCAGCGCAGCTCAACGCCAAGCGCACCTTCGCCACCGAGTATCCCACCTATCTCAAGGGCGGCGTCCGCTGGCGCGAGCAGACGAAAAAGCAAAATCGTTTTCAGCCCAACTACGTTTACATCGGGCCCGACGGCGTCGCCGGCCTCAACGCCGCCACCGGCCGAAACGACGACAACCTGAACCGTTTCAACGGCACCGACGGCCACCGCTACCTCCCGCTCGACGGCCGCTACACCGTCGTCCCCGCGTGGCCCGATCTCCACGCGTTTCACCGCGAGCTCGCCGCGCACCCCGAGCTGTTTCGCGAGAACGTCGCCACCACGATCCAAAATTCCCTCACCAACAACGGCAGCGTGCGCGAGGATGTTTTCGCCTCGTATCTCCAGGGCAACCTCGACGTGCGCCGCTTCTCGCTCCTCGCCGGCGTGCGCCGCGAGGCCACGACCGCGACCGCGCGCGGCCCCGTGACCGACACGCGTTTCGCGAACAACGCCGCCGAGGCCGCGCGGCGTTTCGGCGGCACCGTGAAAATCTCGCGCGATTACGACAATTATTTTCCCAGCGCGCACGCCCGCTACCGCGTCGCCGCCAACACCCTCGCGCGCGCCTCGTGGTCCACCGGCATCGGCCGCGCGCCCTACAACCAGCTCATCCCCGTCACCACCGTCGATCCCACCGGCACCGGCAGCGTCACGCGCAACAACCCCGGTCTCAATCCCCAGTTCTCCACCAACTACGATGTCTCGCTCGAGCACTACTTCGGCCGCGGCGTCGGCGTGCTCTCCGTCGGCGGCTTCGAGAAAAACATCCGCAACTTCATCTTCGACACCACGAGCATCATCGGCTCCGGCCCCGCCAACGGCTTCGACGGCCTCTACGAAGGCTACCGCCTCTCCACGAAAATCAACGGCGGCTGGGCGCGCGTGCGCGGCCTTGAGGTCAACTACCAGCAGTCGCTCACGTTTCTCCCCGGCTGGCTCGGCGGCTTCGGCGTGTTTGCGAATGCCACGCGCCTCGTCACCCGCGGCACCTACGACGGCACCGCGATCCGCACCACCATCGCCGGCTTCGTCCCTCTGAGCGGTAACGGCGGCATCTCATGGTCGCGCGCCGGCACGACCGTGCGCGTGAATTACAACTACACCGGCGAAAACACGCGCGACTTCAACGCCAACGACGCGCTCCGCACCTACCGCGAGCCGCGCCACCCCGTCGACGTGAACGTGAAGTTCCGCCTCACGCGCCGCCTCGACGTGTTCGTGGACGGCAGCAATATTTTCAACGACAAGAACCTCACCTTCCAAGGCCGCGGCGACCGCCCCACCGACAACCAAATCTACGGCGTCCGCCTCGCCGCCGGCGTGAGCGGAAGTTTCTGAAGTAGGGCAGGGTCTCTGACCCGCCCTCCGCCACCACTCGCAACTCCCAAAAGGGCGGGTCAAAGACCCCGCCCTACTTCAAACTCCCGCCTCTCCTCAGATTCTTGGTTCGATACAGTTCCGCCCGCACCGCCTCTTCCATCCGCCCCACCTCTCTTCACCGACCCAGTTCCGTCTCCCCTTCTCCCTCTCTCCCAATCTCCCCCTCTCCCCCTCTCAGTCTGAATCCCCCTCGATGCCCCCCTCGCCGCCCGCCTCCGCGCCGCGCACCGCCGCCCGCTCCGCCGCCTCCGCTCCCCTCGGCCTGATCGGCATCGGCCTCCTCGGCACCGTCCTCGCCGAACGCCTGCTCGCCGGCGGCTTCGCCGTCGTCGGCCACGACCTCGACGCCGCCCGCCTCGACGCCTTCCGCCGCGCCGGCGGCGCGCCCGCCCGCGACACCGCGGAAATCCTCCACCGCTGCGACCGCATTCTCCTCAGTTTGCCGAGTCACTCCGAAGTCGCCGCCCTCCTCTGCGCCCACGCCACCGCGCTGCGCCCCGGCGTCACGCTCATCGACACCACCACCGGCGATCCTTCCACCGGCGAGGCCCTCGCCCGCGATCTTGCCGCGCGCGGCGTCACTTATCTCGACGCCACGATCTCCGGCAGCAGCGCGCAGATGCGCGCCGGCACCGCCGTCGTGATGGTCGGCGGCGAACGCACGGCCTTCGACGCGTGCGGCGACATCTTCGCGCAGCTCGGCTGCGAGACGTTTCACACAGGTGCACCCGGCAGCGGCGCGAAAATGAAACTCGCGACCAACATCGTGCTTGGCCTCAACCGCGCCGCGCTCGCCGAGGGCCTCGCGTTCGCGCGCGGCGTCGGCCTCGACGCCGCGCAAGCCCTTGCGATCATGCGCGCCGGCCCCGCCTACTCGCGCATCATGGACGGCAAGGGCGAGAAAATGCTCACCGGCGATTTTACCCCCGAAGCCCGCCTCTCGCAGCACCTGAAAGACGTGCGCCTCATCGTCGAGCACGGGCACGCCGCCGGCCTGCCGATGCCGCTCAGCACCACCCACCGCGAAATCCTCGAATCCGCCGAGTCCGCCGGCCTCGGCCCCCTCGACAACAGCGCCCTCATCCGCGTGCTCGACGGCTCCGCCACCGTAAACGCCACCGCCGCCGCACCCACAAACGGAGCGGCGGCTTTCCAGCCGCCGACCTCACCCGCCCCGCTCCCCAACGGATCATCCGCCCACCATCAAACGCCCGCCCCCAACGGATCGGCGGCACTCCTGCCGCCGCCCGCCGCCTCCGCCGCGCCCACCGCCTCCGGCACCGCGCGATGATCTCCGTCCCCTCCCAACCCCTCTCGCGCGCCGCCCGCTACGCCATCCTCGCGGCCGCCTTCGGCGCGCTGCTCTTCGACGGCTTCGAGCTCGGCCTCATGCCGCTCGCCTCGCTCTCCGTTTCCCAAAATCTCCTCGGCCCCGCCTACACGCCGACGCTCGGCGGCGACTGGTTCGCGCGCTTCACCGCCGCGCTCATGCTCGGCGCGGCCATCGGCGGCATTTTCCTCGGCGCGCTCGGCGATCACATCGGCCGCGCGCGCGCGATGGGCGTGAGCATTCTCTTCTATTCCGTCTTCGCCGGCCTCGGCGCCTGGGCGCAGACCCAAAATCAAATGCTCGCGTTGCGCTTCGTCGTCGGCCTCGGCGTCGGCGGCGTCTGGCCCAACGCCGTCGCGCTCGTCGCAGAGGCGTGGCCCGACAAATCGCGCCCGATCCTCGCCGGCCTCATGGGCGCCGCGATCAACACCGGCATTCTCCTCCTCTCGCAGGTCGCGCAAATCTGGTCCGTCACGCCGGACGCGTGGCGCTGGCTTTTTCACCTCGCCGCCGCGCCCGCGTTGCTCGGACTCGCCACGCTTTTTCTTCTCCCTGAATCCCCCGCGTGGCTCGCCTCGCGCAACTCACGCGCCGCCGCCACAACCGCCTCCTCGTCCGCGAAAAAATCCGCCGCGCCCTTGCGCGAACTTTTCCGCCCGCCGCTGCTGCGCCTCACGCTCACCGGCATTTTGCTCGGCTCGATCCCGCTCATCGGCGCGTGGGCCGCGAGCAAGTGGATGATCCCGTGGGCCGACAAAATCGGCGGCCCCGTCCACGCCGACTACAAGGCAATGACGCAAGGCTGGTGGGCCTTCGGCGCAATTCTCGGCAGCCTCGTCGGCGCACAAATCGCCGCGCTGCTCGGCCGACGCCTCTCGTATTTTCTCATCAGCATCGGCTCGCTCGTGCTTACGCTCGCGATGTTCCAGTGGACCGCGCCGCTGCGTCCGACATTTTTCCCGATCGTCTTCGCGCAAGGTTTCGTCGCGACGCTCTTCTTCGGCTGGCTGCCGCTCTACCTGCCGGAGCTTTTTCCGACCCACGTGCGCGCGACCGGCAGCGGCATTTCCTACAACGTCGGCCGCTTCGCCACCGCCGCCGGCGTGCTCGCCGCGGGGTTTTTCTTCACCGCCCTCGGCGGCAGCTACCCCGCCGTCGGCGCCGCCGCCGCGTGCATCTACGGCTTCGGCGTCTTCGCCATCTGGTTCGCACCCGAAACCGCGAAACAATCCCTCAACCCCTGATCAAGCCATGAACCGCAGAGGCACAGAGACACTGACCAGCCATTTTTTCCTCCGGTATTTCTCCGTATCTCTGCTCACCACCCTCAGACTCGCACTCAGCCCACGAGCCTCCCTCGCGGCCCTTCCCAAACCGCTCGACCACGGATCGCACGGATCAACACGGATCAATCCTGCCTTGATCCGTGTCGATCCGTGCGATCCGTGGTCCAAATTCCTTCATTCGTTCGGTTGCGCCTGCGCAGCACTCGGCCTCCTTCGCCCAATCTTATTCCGCCTCGCCGCGCAGTCCAAGTCCGCCGCGCCTATGGGCGCGCCCAAGAATTTCCTCCGCGCCCCATCGTTCCGGTTTTTGCGTTTTTTGTGGCCCATTGCCTTGGCTCCGTGGCTCGCCGCATCCGCCGCCGAGCCCGCCTCCAAACTTCTCCCTCTCCCCGTCCCCCTCGCCCCGCCCGGCTTCACCGTCGAGCTCGCCGCCCGCGAGCCGCTCATCCGCAACCCCTGCGCGATGGCCTTCGATCACCGCGGCCGCCTCTTCGTCGGCCAGGGCCCGCAATACCGCAACCCCAAGCCCGACACGCCCGGCGACACCGTCGTCATGCTCATCGATTCCGACGGCGACGGCATCTACGACCGCGCGAAGACTTTCGCCCGCGGCCTCAACTGCATCCAAGGCCTCGCGTGGCACGGCCGCGATCTCTACATCGCGAACTCCCCCGACCTCACCATCGTCCGCGACCTCGACGGCGACGACGAGGCCGACGAATACGTTCTCCTCTACACCGACCTCGGCAACATCGAGCACGCGATCCACGGCCTGAACTTCGGCCCCGACGGCAAGCTCTACATGAGCAAGGGCAACTCCAAGGGCCTCAACCAACCCGGCCGCGTCGCGCCGAAACCGTTCCGCGAACTCTTCGGCCTGCCTGACGTTCCCGGCGCGCCCGACATCCCGCCGCCGCGCACGTTCACGAAGGAAAATTACCGCGCCACCTACCAGGATCCGAAGGACGACTGGGGCCGCATGGGCGGCATCCTCCGCGCCAACCCCGACGGCTCCGCGCTCGAAATCGTCTCGCGCGGCTATCGCAATCCGTGGGACATCGCCTTCGACGACGCCTTCAACTGGCTCGGCACCGACAACGACCAGAGTGACGGCGACCGTATCTTCATGCCATTTTTCGGCGCGGATTTCGGCTGGGCGCACCAGTGGAGCCCGCACTGGACCGGGGAAAACCATCTCCCCACCATGCCGATTAGCGGGCCGGTTTTCACGGGCTCGGGCACCGGCATCGTGTTTTCCGATTCGCCGGCGCTACCCGCCGCGATGCGCGGCGTGTGGTTCATCAACGATTTTCTTCACCGCACCACCTACGTCTATCGCCCACGCTGGGAGGGCGCGCTGATGCAGCCCGCCGGCGGAAAATGGGAACCGTTTCTCCGCGCCGGCGACGCGCTCTTCAACCCCGTCGACATCGAGCACGCCCCCGACGGCTCGCTGCTGATCACGAGTTGGGGCAAATCCCTCGGCGCCGAATTCCGCGACGGCCAGCAGACCAACGAAGGCCGCCTCTTCCGCGTCCGCGCGACTGCTTCTTCTCTTCCGCCTTTCCGCCCTTCCGCGCTTCCGCGATCCGATTGGGATTTT
>JBEANZ010000076.1:0-3777 GCA_041165185.1 Verrucomicrobiota bacterium
GAGCAGCACGCGGGTCGCGAGCGTCACCGGATGACGCGGCCCCTTCGTGCGCTCCGCTGCGGCGACCGCTTCGCGGATCGGTGCGCGCGCCTCCTCGAGCCGACCGAGCAACGCGAGCAGCGCCGAATGATCAACCAGCGCGCGGCGCGTGAATTCATGATCCGGGCCGAGCGCGCGTTGGGCGATGCCGAGGGTTTTCCGGGCGCGCGCCTCGGCCGGCTCCATCTGGCCGAGGTGCCGCTCGATCATCGCCTCCGTGAGTCGCGCCTCGATCGTGTGCGGATGCGTCTCCCGCACCGTGCGGCTCAACGCCGCAGCCGCCTTCCTGATCAGCGGCGCCGCCTCGGGCGAGCGGCTCAGTTCGCCGAGCGCGGCGGCGAGCGCCACGGTGGCGTGTAACGTCTCCAACGCCTCGGGCCCGAGATGCCGGTGCCGGAGCGCCGCGCTCCGGCGAAACTGCCGCTCCGCCTCCGCCAGATCGCCGAGCGAACGATAAGCCACCCCAAGCCAAAATCGCACCGAGGCCTCCGCCACTGGCGCGTCTGCGAACCGCTCCGGGATGCGCGCGATCACCCGATCCACGGCGATGCGCAGCTTCAGATCGCGATCCGGTTCGTCCGAAACGGCGACCTGATCCAGGAGATCCTTGCCAAAAAAATCCGCGAGCGCCCGGCTCGACACCGCCTCGTGATCCGCACGGACGCGCTCGCGGTTGATCAAGATCGCGGCCGTCAGCGACCCGACCGCCAGCACGCACGACAACACCCACGCCGCCGCGAGCGCCGGGCGGCGGCGCCCCCACCGGAGGAGTTGGCCTGCCGCCGACGCGGGCCGCGCCGCGATGGGTTCACCCGCGACAAAACGCCGCAAATCCTCCGCGAGCGCCGCCGCCGTCGCGTAGCGACGCGCCGGATCGAACTCGAGGCACTTCGCGCAAATCGTCGCGAGGTCGCGCGGCACCTGCGGCGCGAGCAGGCGGACGGCCGGCGCCTCGTTCTGCGCGAGCAATCCGGGCAGCTCCGCCGGCGACGCCCCCGCGAACGGCGTGCGGCCCGTCAGCAGTTCGTAGAGGATGACGCCCAGCGCATAGACGTCCGACGCCACGCCCTGCGCCGCGCTCCCGCCGCGCAACGCTTCCGGCGCGAGGTAGTGCGGCGTGCCCAGGATCGTCGTGCGCGCGGTGAGGCCACCACCGCCACGCTCCAACTCGGCGGCGAGGCCAAAGTCCGAGACGCACGGCACGCTCCCCGCGAGCAGGATGTTCGACGGCTTGAGATCGCGGTGCAGCACGCCCGCCGCGTGGCTGTGCGCGATCGCGGCGGAGACGCGTTGCATCAACTCCGCCGCCGCGCGCGGCGCGAAGGGCTGCGCGCGCAACCGGCGCGCAAGATCGCCCTCCTCAAAATAATCCATCGTGAAATACGCGTGCCCGGAATCGCGGCCCGCATCGTGGACCGCGACGATGTGCGGATGGCTGAGCCGCGCGATGGTGCGCGCCTCGCGCAGGAAACGCATTTCCAGATCGGACGTCGCGGCGCCGCCCGCCGGGATGACCTTCAGCGCGACGATGCGGCCGAGCTGCGTGTGCTGCGCGAGATAGACGACGCCCATACCGCCCCGCCCCAGCTCGCTCACGATCCCGTAGGGGCCGATGCGCGTGGGCCCGCCGGAATTTTCCGCCGGCGGGATCGGCGGCGTGGAGCCGGGCTGGTCCGCCATCGTCTGCGCAAAAATCCGCGCGCCTGCGCAGCGCACGCACAGGCCGCTCGCATCGAACGCGCGGCCCGAGACCCGGCCGCATCGCGGACACGGCGGCGCCGGCGCTGCGGGCGGGTGGTCGGGTGCGGATGAAGCCATGACGGACCGGGGCGCGCTCAGCGGCGAAACACGGCGAGCAGGTGCCGCAGCTCCTCGTCCGCATCGGCGGGATTTTCAAGCGTGGCGGCCACCTCGAGTTTCACGAGTTCGCCGAGCCGCCGCGTGAGGCGGTGCAGCCAGACCGCGACGGTGGCGCGCGAGGTGTCGAGCGCGGCGGCGGCACGCGCGTAGTCGCCGGGACTCGGCGGCGTGTGCAGCATCGGTTTGAGCGCGGAAAAAATCCCGGCCCGCCCGGCGGCGTGCTGCTCACGCTCGAGCCGCCGCATCGCCTGGCCGAGCAACGTCGTCGCCCACGACACTTCGTAAGCCTCGCTCGGGTCCAGCTCCGCTTGATCAACGGCGGCAAACTCCCGCTCCATCTCAAGTTCACTGAGGTCGACAAACGTGACGCGGCCACCGCGTTTCGCAGCGGCGGCGTGGGCGCGCTCGTGGCCGACGAATTGTTTGAGCGCGCCGATCAGGTAGCCGCGAAAACGCCCGCGCCCGGGATCGGGTCGTTCGAAAAAATCGCCTGTGAGGAGCTGCGCGAAGAAGGCCTGCGTGGTGTCCTCCGCGTCGGCCGGGGCATGGCCGCGGCGGCGCAAGTAGCTGTAAACCGGCGGCCAATAGGTGCGGCACAAGTGCTCCAGCGCCTCGGTGCGGCGCGCGTTGTCGCCGCGTGCGTCGCGCACGATGCTCCACTGCGTCGGCGCAAATTCGCCGGGGGCGGGCGCAGGCGGCGCAAGGGGCGAATCGGGCTCGATCATGCGCGACGTTCTGGCGACGCGGAAATCTCGGGACAACGTGAAACGCGCCGCGCCTTGAGCCGGTGGTCGCTCGGTGATGGCCGTCGGGCAAATCCTACCGCCGCCCGACCACGATGGGTTCGCGCTCGCCGAGCAGACGCGGGCGACGGTGCAGGACGTAGAGATCGACGAGCGCCGCGACGCGCGCGCCGACCTCGCGCACCCGCGGCCCCCACCCGTGAAGCCCGGCGGGCTCGGCCGCGCAGTAGCCGACGGCGTCGAGGCCGTGGGCGCGCGCGATTTCGAGCGCGCGGCTACCGTGGTAGCGCTGCGTGACGATGACGCAGGAGGTCACGTCGAAAATCTCCCGCGCCCGCACGACCGAATCGAGCGTGCGGAACCCCGCACGGTCGCGCGTAATCGCGGCGGCGGGCACGCCCGCGGCCAGCAACGCCTCCGCCATCATCGCAGCCTCGTCATAGTCCGCGAGGTCGTGGCCGCCGCTCACGAGCAGGTGGCGGACCTTGCCCGCGCGATAGAGTTCAGCGGCGGCAGTGATGCGATTCGCGAAATGCAGGTTGGGATTTCCGTCGGGCAACGTGCGGCTGGTGCCCAGCACGAGGCCGACGTCACGCACCGGCACACGCGCCAGATCGCTGAACAGCCGGGCCGAGTTGGCGAGGACGACGTAGAAATTCACCGCCGCGACCGAGCCCACGGCGCACCCGAGCGCGATCACGGCGAACCGGACCGCGCGGCGAATGGGCGAGCGCTTCACGCGAGGAAAAACGCGGACGGCAACGGGCGGCGCGATCAGATCAGGCCGAGTTTCATTTTCCCCTCTTCGCTGATCATCGACTGGTTCCAGGGCGGGTCCCAGGTGATGCGCACGTCGGCGTCGCTCACGCCGGGGACGAGGAGGATTTTTGATTTCGCATCCTCCGCGATCGCCGGGCCCATGCCGCAGCCGGGGGCGGTAAGCGTCATCGCCACGAGCACGCGGTGGCCGGGCTCGGGTTCGGAAATTTTCTCGACGTCCATCGAGTAAACGAGGCCGAGGTCGACGATGTTCACCGGGATTTCCGGATCGAACACGTGGCGGAGCTGAGCCCAGATCGCCTCGGGGTCGGGCGCGCCGTCGGAGAGCGTGGCGGCTTTGACGGAGTGGTCGGCC
>JBEANZ010000077.1:0-4225 GCA_041165185.1 Verrucomicrobiota bacterium
GGATTTGGGGTTTGGCAATGCGGCCGGCGCCCGTTGGCTGGCAGCGCACGCGATGAACGCCACGGACGTCAACCTCTACCTCGTCGGTTTCATGGGCACGGGCAAGACGACGGTCGGGCGCGCGGTCGCGCACCGCCTCGGCTTCGCGCTGCTCGACAGCGACCACGAAATCGAGCGCGCGCAGCGGCGCACGATCCCGGAAATTTTCGCGAGCGACGGCGAGGCGGCGTTCCGCGCGATGGAACGCGAGTTTGTCGACCACGGGCATCCGGCCGAGCGCACCGTCGTTTCCTGCGGTGGCGGGCTCGTGGTGCAACCCGGGATGCTGGAGCGCTTGAAAACCAGGGGCGTAATCGTGTGCCTCCACGCCTCGATCGAGACGATTCTGGCGCGCACGGCGCGGCACCAAAACCGCCCGCTCCTCGTCGCCGAAAATCCCGAGGAGCGCGTGCGCACGCTCTACGCCGCGCGCGAGCCGATCTACAAGCAGGCGGGCACGGTGATCTTGACGGACGCGCGGCCGTTGCAGGATGTCGCGGGGCACGTGCTGCGCGCGTGGAAGCGCGACGCGGCGGACTTCGCGCGAGGGGCGCGCTGATGCCCGCGCGCGAGGCGGAGTTTCGCGCGCGCCTCGCGGCGCTCGGGTTTGACGACGTGCGCGTGGCGCGGCTCGACCCGCCGGCGCGCGGCGGCTTGCGCGCGTGGCTGGCCGCCGGGATGCACGCCGACATGGCGTGGATAGAGCGCACCGCCGACAAGCGCTCGGACCCGCAACTCGTGTTACCCGGCGCCAAATCGATCGTGATGCTCGGGGTCAACTACCGCGCCGACGGCGAGCCGACCGACTCGGCCGCGCGACCGACGTGGGCGCGCTACGCGCTGCACGAGGACTACCACGATACGATCAAACCCGCGCTGGTCGCCGCCGGAAAGGCGCTCGAGGAAATCTTCGGGGCGGTCGCGACCGACTACCGCTACTACGTCGACACCGGTCCGGTGCTCGAGCGCGAGTGGGCCGCCCGCGCGGGCCTCGGTTTCGTCGGGAAAAACGCGATGCTCATCTCGCGCCGCCACGGCAACTGGCTCCTGCTCGCCGCGATTCTCACGACGCTGGAACTCACGCCGGACGAGCCCATCCGGAAGAAAATGCCCGCAGCCGAGACGGACGCGGAAAAATCCATCGGCCTGCTCTGCGGAAAATGCACGCGCTGCCTCGACGCGTGCCCGACGGCGGCGTTTCCCCGGCCGGGCGTGGTCGACGCGCGCCGCTGCCTCTCCTACCAGACCATCGAAAACAAGGGCGTGATCCCGCGCGAGCTGCGCGCGGCCGTCGGCGCGCGGATTTACGGGTGCGACGTGTGCCTCGAGGTCTGCCCGTGGAACCGCTTTGCGCGCGCGGGTCGCCGCCTGCTCCTCGCCGCGCGGGGGGACATCGCGGACTTGCCGCTGCGGGAAATCCTCGCGCTCACGCCGGCGCGGTTCGCGGAAATTTTCCGCAACACCCCGATCAAGCGCCTGAAAATCACCGGCCTGCTGCGGAACGCGTGCGTCGTCGCCGGCAACTCCGGCGACGCCACGCTCGTGCCTCCGCTCGTGAGCCTCGCCACGATGCACGAGTCACCGCTCGTGCGGGCGCACGCCGTGTGGGCGGTGCGGCGCCTCGCAGGCGACGCGGGCGCCGCCGAGCTGTTGGGCACGGCGCTCGCGGCGGAGACGGAGCCGATCGTGGTCGCGGAGTATTCCGCGTAGCCACGGCCGGAGTTCAGTGGAAGGGCGAGGTCGCCGACCCACCCTCCATCGAACCGTGGGTCACTTATTTTCCACGGCGGCCCGGAGCGACACTTCACCGCCGAATCCAGTGAGATCAACCGTGCCGCGCTCGTCGATGGCGAGCGGGCGCTCGCCCGCTTGTGCCGAACGCACCCGCCAGCCGTCGGGGATGCGGAGGCGGAGGAGCGTCTGTTTCGCGGGGTTGCGGGACGGGAGTGAAACGCGCGCGAGAATTTCGCCGGCGGCGAGTTTCGACTCCACGCGCAGGGAAACTTCGCCGAACGCGGTCGGCGCTCGTTCGACGACGATCGTCTTGCCGTCTTCCAGCCAGCGGCGCGGCGTGGCGAAGAGGAGGCGGAGCGTGTCGGGGCGGCCGTCGTCGTCGAGGTCCCAGTCCTGCACGAGGAGGTTGCGCAGCAGCGAGAGGAAGTGGGCGTTGGCGGCGCTGTTGGGCGGGCAGTAGAAAATGCGGCCGCGCTCGTCGACGGGCGGGAGCGAGGCGCCTTCGCCGGAGACGAACGTGTTGCGCGTGAAACCCTGCGCGAGCATCCCGTAGAAACTCACGAGCGCGCGCTCGGGGTCGTCGCGGCGCAGGGTGTCGAGCGCGTAGCGCGTGCCGTAGAGCGGGTTCACGCGATCGGAGCCGGTCCAGAAGTTGAACTCGTCGCCGCCGCTGCGGAGCATGCCCATGAAAAGGCCGCCGTGCGTTTCCTGATAACGCGGAATCCACGTCTCGCGCGGGTCGCCGGGCGGGAAGATGCCGCTGCCGATGGTGTAGCCGATGATGATGTTCCAGTAGCTGCCGATGCGGCTGCGCAGGATCGGATCGTGGAGGGGTTCGTCGCTGAGCAAGGCGCTCGGGATGAAGGGCGGCGTGGTTTCGTGGCGCGTGCTGCGCGTGATGGCGTCGAGCACGGTGGCGCGGAATTTACGCGCGACGGCGGCGTAGCGCGCGGCCTCGGTGGTCTCACCGATCTCGGCGAGGACGGCGCTGAGATCGCGGAGCGCGCGCCAAGCGTGGGCGTTGGCGCCGATGGCCTGCGCGGGCGTGGAGATGTCGCCGGCGTAGCGGCCGGGCGGGTAGAGGCCGTGCGGACCGGTGCGCGTCTCGACGAGGAGGCGGGCTTCCTTTTCCCAACGCGGGCGGAGCGCGCGGACGGTGGCGGCGTCGCGCGTCTGCCAATAGTAGCGGACCACGTCGCCGATCTTGAAACCGGCTTGGTGGTGCTCGAGGCCTTTGCGGGTGAAGTCGAGCAGCGGCGGGAGGAGGCGGCGGGTGGCGGCGGCGTGGCCCCACGCGAGGAAGGCGAGCGCGGCGTCGCTGCCCTCGGCTTCGTAGAGCTGCTCGTATTGGTTGCCGGCGCTGTAGAACATGCGGTCGCCGGAGATGAGGGAAAAATTCTGAAGCGTGAGCGCGCGCCATGCGTCGTTCACGAGCGGCTCGGGCGTCCGCACGCTCATGCCGTGCGCGAGCAGGGCGCGCCAGGTGTCAACGCAGGCGGCGCGCGCGGCGGCGTAGTCGACGGCGAGGGAGGTGGGGGCCGACGGGGCGGAGACGGCGAGCGGCTTCGCGGCGATGGCGATCGAGGCGGCGGACTTCGCGGTGAGGCGCGCGGTCGCGCGCTGGCGCTCCCATTTCCAGTCGCCCTGAAATACGGCGAGGATTTCACCGGCGGCGTTGAGGAGTTTCTGGTCGGCGAACGTGACCGGCGTGTGATCGTCGAGCGTGACGGTGATCGTGCCGGCGGCGCCCTGCGCGAGGGAAAATTGCGTGAAGACGAGGCCGTGCGCGGCGAGCGCGGGGGCGGTGCCGGCGAAAGATTCGAGGCGGTAGATTTCGCGCAGGCGCGCGGCGGGGACGTGCGTGAGCGGCACCGCGCCCTCGGATTGCACGGGCGAGCCGTGCTCGTAGCGGATCTCGACAATGGGAAGAAAGCCATCGGCGAGCGTGGGCTCGCTCATGCGCGCGGGGAAGGTGCCGAAGACGAGTTCGTCGGGGCCGACGCGAAAGGTGAACGGCACGCCGACGTCGCGCCAACTGCGCGCGCCGCCGCGGAGGTTGATGCCGCTGCCGTTGGAAATGAGGCGCGCCTTCACAGTGGAATTCGGCGCGGCGAGGACGATGGGGTAGTGGCGGAAGTCGGCGTTGACGTAACGCGGCGGCGGGAGGAGCGGCGCGAAAAATTCGTAGCTCGCGCCGTTGGGCTGCGCCATCGCGGCTTCGCCGTAGAGATCGAGTTTGGCGGCGAGGGCGGCGTCGAGCGTAGGGAGCGTGGCGGCGCGGGAGAACGAGGGCGCACAGGCTAAGACAATCCAGAATTTGAACCACGGATGGACACGGATGGACACGGATGAAAACCAGCGGCGAACGGAGTTTGGGAGCCGTGTTCCGCCTGGTCCGAATCTGTGTCCATCCGTGTCCATCCGTGGTTCAAAAACTCCGTCAGCGCATCGC
>JBEANZ010000078.1:0-21770 GCA_041165185.1 Verrucomicrobiota bacterium
TCAAGTTGGAATCCTCGATCCGATCACGATCGAAGAGATAGTAGTGCAGAAAACCAAGGTGAGCGAGCTGCTGGGCGAGATGCGAACCGCCGCCACCGAGCCCGGCAATCCCTACGGCGCAGGTTTCGATCTGTTCTTGGGAAGACGGCCCCAAAAACGACTGACGGGAAAATGAATTGGAGGGAGCGGTCATCGTTGAAGGAAGCGGAGTGGGAAGCCGACGACCGTGATGGCACTGGCTCCCAAGAGTCGCGGCGAACCGGGTGCGGCTACCTGCGCCCACGCTCGGTCGCGACTGAGAACGATCGCCCCGTGCGCACAGTTCGGACCGGCCACGGCTAGACTCTTGATGAGCGGCGGCATGGCGCGGGCGTCCGTGCCGCTGGGATAAGGAATGCCGTCATGATCATGCAGGTGGACATGCAACTGGCCAAAGCCGGTATCCAGCACCCTCTGCAGCGCAGCGCGGATCGCCTCAGAACCGAGACGGGCACCGACCCATTGATCGTCCAAATACTGCCCGTCGGGCACCGACGTGTAGCCGTTCACCAACAGGAGAACGTGGTCGGTGGCCAATTTGCCGAGAGCGATGGAAAAGAACCCAACCCGCTCCGCTGCTAACGGGTGCGGGCGGATCAGGTCGGCCACGGCGGCCGCGTAAAGCGGGTGAGGAATGCGTAGTTCAGTCTTCATTGAAGTCCGCGGAGATGCTCCGCGATCATCTGCATCGGCCGGAGGTTAGTCCGGTTCAAATTCCACGAGTATGCGTGCCAGTTACGCTCTAGGATTCTGATGTCGGAATTCCAGTTGGGCTGGGCACCGGGCTTTACGACCCGCTGGCTCAAATATAGACGGCTGGGATACCCATCACGCGCAGCTAGCCACAATAGCGCGTCGACCACGGGCGGCACACAACCGGCCGGAAGGACAAGAGAGGGCAGCACCAACACTGGGGTGCTGCCCTCCATGCCCTCCGCCGCTTCAGGACAGAGCATCTTCAGCTCCGCAACATCTTCGGCAGAGTAGCTCATTAGGAGGAGCAGGCGTCGCGGGGATGACTGATAAACACTTCGCCACCCTCGACGCACACCGTCGCCGTCTCCGGCAGCGGGGTGATCACACCGTTGACGATCTGGTCCAACTGCAGCGTCGCGGGCACGCCACCGATCCGCTTCAGGTCAGCCACCGAATAGTTGCCGGCTTTGACCTTGTGCGGCGTGCGATCAATCGTGATCTCGACTTCATCGACGGTCGCCCCGCGGGTGTAGAATACCGGTCCCTCGGCGAACTGCACCGACTCGGTAAGGGAAACCGCGTGATCGTTCGGCGACTCATAGTCACGGAATAGAGTCCGCCCGGCCGGGAGCGCAAAAAGATCGAAGAGGCTCTGCCCGGTTTGGGTCCCGGTTAGCACCTCTTCGACTTTGTCATCGACCGAGAACGCGAGTTTGGGCGGCAGGTTGCATGGCGCCGCCGGAGGAGCGTCGCAACGCTCCACGGTGTAGAAGACGTTCCCCTGCGCCAAGTCGACCGGCGCGTGATCGCCGATCGCCTGATCGCTGGGGGAATTTTGGTCACGGATGATAACGCGGTCCGCAGGCACCGAGGCCTGCGCGCGGACGATGGCTTCGCTGATCTGCTGACGCGGCGCTGGGACGCGCACGTCGTCGATCAGGAAAAACCATTTAGCGAGCGAATGCCCGCTGGGCGGTTGAACGGAACTCATGGCGAAATACCGGGAACGACCCGCCGGATTCGGGATTGCAACGGCCAGCAATTTCGCCTTCTTCACAGGTTCTCACATCTGATCCGGTGGCAAAACCGCTGGATTTCAAGCAGCCCAGCGAAAGCTGGGCTGCCCTCATTTCAACGCCGTGAGGTTGGTTAACAGCCGGACTAGTGTCAATAGTCTTGTTAATCTCACACGAAACCAGCGCCTCGCATGGTAGGGTCTTTGCCTATGGGGAATTGGTTGACGGGACGCTCAATTATTCAACTGTTGTTAACATGGCTGCCGACACCCCCTCCTCTCCTTTCGGTATGCGCCTGCGACAGGCGCGCCTGTTGCGCGGATTCACACTTCGCGACCTGAGCGAAAAGATGCAACCCGCCGTGAGCCACGTTTCATTGGCGAAATACGAGAAAGACGACGTAAAGCCCTCCGGCCAAATTCTGGCGAGTCTTTGCGCGGCCCTCGGAGTGCCCCCTGAGTTCCTTTACCGCCCGTTGCGGGTGTCGGTCGACAACGTCAGTTTCCGGAAGCGCAAGGCCTTCGGGGAGCAGGCAACGGCGATGGTCTTGGAGCGAGTCCGCTCCCAGTTGGAAAACTATTTGGAAGCCGAAGAAATTGTGGACGACCGGGTCAAATTTGAGAATCCACTGAAAGACTTCACGAAAGAGGCCGAGCCGAAGGAAGCTCGCCTGCTCGCGCGACAACTCCGTGAGGAGTGGGGACTAGGCGAGCAGCCGATCCCGTCGCTCGTCGAGCTTCTTGAGAAGAAAGGCGTTCGCGTCATCGAAGTAGATGAGCCCAGCAGGAATTTTGATGGCTGTCAGATCGAGGGTTTCGATGCGATAGCGATTGGAAAAAGAGACGATCAACCGGTCACGCGAAAAAGATTAACCATCTCGCACGAATTCGGGCATGTCGCATTGAACGCTTGGGGCAAGAAATTGGGCCTCGTCGAAAAAGACCTCGAAAAAAAACTCATCAACCCCTTCGCCTCCGAATTCTTGATGCCGTCCTCAGCGCTAAGAACTTATTTTGGCAAGACTCGCACCGCGATTACCAACCAGGAGCTTCTTGCCGCGAAACTTCGCTTCGGCATTTCCATTAGCGCCATCGTTTACGCCCTGCATGAGATCGGGATCGTCGGAGACAATGCGTTCAAGCGCTTTCAAATGATCACCGTGAATTCCTGGCGCAGAGACGGGAAAGTAATCGAGCCCGGGGATGACGGAATAAATCTCATCTACTCCGAAGAGCCCAGTCGCTTTCAGCGCATTGTGCTGCGCGGCATCTCCGAGGGGAATATTTCCCTGTCTCGCGGCGCCGGACTTCTCGGCACTGACATCTCGGCGCTCCGAAAAGAGGCGGTGCCTATCGTCGAATGAAGTTTGTCGTCCATGACGCCTCGATCCTCATCGACCTCGCACTCAGCAAAACCGTTGAGGCTTGGTTTGCCACCGGCGCCGAAACTTGGACGACAAACCTGATTTTTCCCGCCGAGATCGTGAAGCCAGAACAGCGGGCGCTGTTTAGTGCCTATGCTGAGGCCAAGAAACTACAGATCAAGGAACTGACGCCCTCTGAAATCGAGGATTTGGTTCGGACGCGCACCCGTCTCAGCATGGGCCTAAGCCTTGCTGATGTGTCCGCCTTGAGTCTGACTAAATCCCTCGGCACGGACGCCGTTCTGGCGACCGGAGATCGCCTGTTACGGACCACCGCCGACCGGGAAAAGGTCAAAGCCTGCGGTATTCTGACACTCTTCGATGTGATGGTAGAAGGCACGAAGGACCATCCGGGTGTTTTGCCACCGTCCGTCGCAGTCGAAAAACTCCGTAGCCTGATGCGTCTGCCGGAATGCCGGTTACCGGCAGATCGCTGCGAAGAAAAGATCAAGGGATGGGGCAAGAAATCCTGAAGCGACGGCCGACAGCGCCACTCGGGAATGACGGATTTGGTCCGCTGAACGCGGTCGGGCGTGGGGGGGTGGTGTAAAGCGATGAACGCGTCCCCCTGTTTTCTGTCAGCCGCTCGCTCGTGCACTTCACGCGAAATCACGCCTCGGTGCGCGCATCCTGACGGCGGCGCTTCGGCTCCGCTCATCCTCCCCGCCGCCCAAGGAATTCCTCTACCGTCAGGCCAATGTCTTTGCCGATCGGCCGCCACCCGGCGGTCGGCCCAGAATGTTCGAATAGCGCAGGCGATCCCGTTGGTCGGCGGTGGCGCTTCGTCCACCTCACTGCCCCAATGCGAACAGCTTCGTGCCCGTGCGGACGAAGAGGTTGCCCTGTGAGATCGCGATGCTCGAGCGGTGGCGCGTGCCGTCGCCTTCGTCCTTGAAATTCGCGGTGTGCAGGAGCTTGAACTCGCTGCCGCCGGCTCGGATCACGAACACCTCGGCGTCGAAGTTCATCACGTAGAGTTTGCCGTCGGCCGCGGTCGGCGAGGCTTGGAAGACGGACTTGCCGCCGAGGTCGCCGCTCCACACGACGGCGCCGTCGGCGGGGTCCACGCAGTAGAGTTTTTTCTTCGTGCCGTTGAGGATGTAGAATTTTCCCTCGTAGAAGAGCGGCGTGGGCACGTCGCTCGTGAGGTCGCGCTCGTTTTTCGTCGGCGCGGCTTCGGCGGCGTCCTCCGTCGGCTGCACGTGGCTCTGCCACGCGAGGCCCTTGTGTGAAAGCGTGCCGCTGCCGCCGGCTTTCACCGCGTAAACCGGGGCGTTTTTCGGGCCGCAGGCGAGAATCACGCCGCCGCCAACAGCGGGCGAGGGCACGAGCCGCCAGTGGCCGATGCGCGTGGGGTTCCACGTGCCCCAGCGCCAGAGCTCGCGGCCGGTGGCGGGTTCGTGGCCGCTGATGGCATCGCCGCCGACCACGACGAGTTCCGCGCGGCCGTCCTGCACGAAGGGCAACGGCGTGCTGAAGGCTTCGCGCGACTCGGCGACGGCGTCGGACGGGCGGACGTGGCGCCAGAGGTCTTTCCCGGTGGCCGGGTCGAGCGCGAGGAGGAAGGATTCGTTGCCGGTCGGCTGGCCGTTGCCGCGCACGGCGACGTCGCGTTGCAGGACTTGCATGATGAGCCGGCCGTCGTGCAGGAGCGGGCTCGAGGAAAACGTCCACTGAAAGGCGAAGGGGCCGAGGTTGCGTGCCCAGAGTTTTTTCCCGGCGACGTCGAAGGCGACGAGGTCGCCGGTGCCGAAGAAAAACACGGCGAGCTTGCCGTCCGTCACCGGCGACGGGGAGCAGGAGTTGGAGTATTGGCCGTCGGTGGTGAACTCGCTGATCTCCGCGCGCCAGAGCTGCGCGCCGGTGCGGCGGTCGAGGCAGAGGGCGGACTGTTTTTTCGTCGTCGGATCGGCGGCGGTCGCAAACACGCGGTCGCCCCAGATCACGGGCGTGGCGGCGGAGGGGCCGGGCATCGCGACGGACCATTTCACGCCGTCGGTCTTGCCGAAGGTGGCGGGGAGATTTTTTTCCGGGCTGGAGCCGTTGTGGAGCGGCCCGCGCCAGTTGGACCAGTTTTCGGCGTGCAGCGCGGTGGCGGAGAGGGCGCAAGCAACGAGGGTGAAGAGGCGGCGGCGGGATTTCATGGGGCGGGATGGTGCTGGGGAGAGTGGGGGGATGGTCACGGATCTTGGGCGATGATGGGGAGGTTGCCGAGCGTGCGTTTGCCGGCGGGCGGGACGGGATGCGGATGGTGGCGGTGGGGCCAGGCGGCGGGTTGCGCGGTGAGGTCGGAGACTTTGGACTCGGCGGTGGTGAGGCAGCGGGGTCGTTGGCCGCGCGAAGGGCGTGGTGCCGCACGGAGCCCGCGCGGGGGCGCTATTTTTTCGCGAGCACTTCGAGGAGCCGCGGGCGTTGGATCGGTTTCGTGAGGAAATCGTCCATGCCGGCGGCGAGGCAGGCGTCGCGGTCTTCGCTCGCGGCGTTGGCCGTCAGCGCGACGACGCGCACGCGGCGGTTCAGCTCGCCGGCCTCGCCGTCGCGCAGGCGGCGCGTCGCGCCGAAGCCGTCAAGCACCGGCATCTGCACATCCATCAGCACGAGATCGTAGCGGTGCGCGGCGAGCGCGGTCAGGCCTTGCGCGCCGTCGCTCGCGGTCGCGGGCGTGTAGCCGAGGGCTTTCAACATCGCGGTGACGAGGCGGATGTTCACCGGGTTGTCCTCGACGACGAGGATGTCGAGCGGGTGCGCGGCGGCGAATTTCGCCTGCGTCGCGGCGGCGTCGCCGGTGGCGGCGGGCGCGGCGCGCGGCGTGGCGTCGAGCGCGGGGACGAGCAGGCGCGCGAGCAGCGAGAGGAACTGGAGGTTGCGCAACGGCTTCGTCACGGCGGCGGCGAACAGCCCCGCGGGCAACGCCCCCGCCGGCATGATCATCGAGCTCACGAGCACGAGCGGGAGCGCGCGGGTTTTTCCCGCGGCGCGGATCGAGGTGGCGAGCGAAAGGCCGTCTTCGTGCGGCATCATGTAGTCGAGCAGCGCGAGGTCGAAGCGGTCGGTCGCGAGCACGGCGCGCGCGGCGGCGGCGCTGTCGACGGAGACGACGGTCGCGTGGTGCGGGCCGAGGAGTTTTTCGTAAAGGCGGCGGTTGGACTCGACGTCGTCGACGACGAGCACGCGGCGGTCGCGCAGCGCGCCGTCGATCTCGGGGGCGGTGAGCAGGGCGCGGCCGCGCGCGGCGCCGGCGACGTCGGCCTCGGCGCAGGGGATCGTGAAATGAAAATCGCTGCCGCGCCCGGCCTCGCTCGCGACGCCGATCTCGCCGCCCATGAGGCCGACGAGGCGCTGACAGATCGCGAGGCCGAGGCCGGTGCCGCCGTGCGTGCGCGTGACCGAGGAATCGACCTGGGAAAACGCCTTGAAGAGGCGGCCGATTTTATCGGCGGGGATGCCGGCGCCGGTGTCGCGCACGTGAAACGTGAGCTGGCGCTGGCCGCTCGCCGCGCCGCGCGCGAGGGGAAACGGCGCGCTGGTCGCGTTCTCCGCGGCGGGCGCGTCGGCGGCGACGACGGTGATTTCGACGGAGCCGTGCGCGGTGAATTTCACGGCGTTGCCCGCGAGGTTGAGGAGGATTTGGCGCAGGCGCGTCTCGTCGCCGAGGATGCCCTCGGGCACGCCGGGCGCCATCCAGTAGCCGAGGTCGAGGCCCTTGGTGCGCGCGGTGGCGGAGAGCAGATCGAGCACGTCCTCGATGGCGTGGCGGAGGACGACGGGGCGCGCCTCGAGCTCGGTCTTGCCGGCCTCGAGTTTGGAGAAGTCGAGGATGTCGTTGATGATCGTGAGGAGCGAATCGCCGCTCGTGACGATGGTGCGGAGAAACTCGCGCTGCTGCTCGTCGAGGCGGGTGTCGCCGAGGAGATTCGCGAAACCGATCACGCCGTTCATGGGCGTGCGGATTTCGTGGCTCATCATGGCGAGGAACTGGCCCTTGGCTTTCACGGCGGCCTCGGCGGCCTCGCGCGCGGCGACGAGTTCGGTGATGTCGCTCTGGATCACGATGACGCGCGCGGCCTGGCCGGCGGCATCGAGCAACGGAAACGCGGAGGCCTGCACCCACGCGGTGGCGCCGTCGCGCGTGGCGAGCTGGAGCGGGCCCTGCCACGGCGCGCCGGCGCGGAGCTGCGGCCACGCGGCGTGAAGCAGATCGGCGCTGGCGGGAAAAATCTCCGCGAGCGGCCGGCCCGCGAGCAGCGTGGGCGAGTGGCCGCTGATGCGCGAAAAATACTCGCCCGCGCGCAGGATCGCGCCGGCGGGATCGCATTCGAGCACGAGGCAGTGGCGCTCGATGGCCTGCTGGATTTGCGCGAGCTGGCGGCGGCGTTCGTCGGCCTCGGCGCGCGCGGCGGCCGCGAGGGCGCGGGCGGCGGTGGCGCGTTTTTCCACGAGGAAAAACACCCCGCCGGCCGCGAGCCCGAGGAGCGCGCCGAGCGCGAGTTGGAGCCACGCGGCGCGGCGGAGCCCGGCGAGGCGCGCGAGATAGTCCTCCGCCTTCAAGTCGAGGCCGACGACGCCCGCGACGCGCCCCGCCGCATCGCGAAACGGCGCGTAGCCGCTGACAAACACGCCCCACTGATCGCGGTAGGGCTCGGCGTCGGCCTGCGCGGTGCCGGTGGCGAGCGCGCGGCGGAGCGCGGCTGTGGCCTCCGGGTAGGGCTGCATGATGTGCGACTTGGGATCAACGGGCTCGCGCTTGGGATTGCCGGCGGGCGTGGCGTCGAGGACGAAGCGCGGGCCGTCGGGCGCGAGGATGGCGGTGTAGACGTTTTTGTATTCCTCGCCGCCGCCGTCGGCGCGCAGGAGGTGGAGCACGCGCTCGAGCGGCGCGATGGCGCGCGCGTAGGCGGGCGTGGTTTCCTGCGCCGGGTCGGTGAACGCGCCGTGGCCGTCGGCATCGACCGCGAGCGCGACGATGGTCGCGGCGCGGCGGAGGTTGTCGTGGACCTCATGGCGCAGCGCGCGCGAGGCCTGCCAGTAAAACACGCCCGAGCCGATCAGCACCGCGAGGAAAACACCCGCGCCCACCAACGCGCTGCGCACGGCGGACGGAGCGGCGGCGGCGGAAGCGGCGGGCGACGGCGAGGGGGCGGCGGCAGACATCGGCGGGGAGGTTGCGCGGTGAGATGCGGAGGGCGAGAGTGGAACGCGAGGGCGAGTTGCCGCGAGCGCTGTATCCCGTTCGCCAAACCCGGCGGGGTCGGCGACCCCGCCCTACATCGCGGCCCGCGCGCGGGCCGTCGCCACGATCGCGAGCAGCGCGGCGAAATCTTCGTCGCGCGTGCGGCTCTCGATGCGGTGATCGAATTTATCCGCCTCGCGCAGCTCCGCCTCGGCCGTCGCCATGCGGCGCGCGATTTCGCCGGGATGATCCTTGGCGCGCTGCTCCATGCGCGCGACGAGCCGCTCGCGATCGACGACGATGAACACGGTTGTCATCGCGCGCGCGAGCCACAGGTCGGCGCGCGCGGCGCGGCGGAAACTCTCCACGCCCTGCACGTCGACGCTGATCACGAGGTCGCGCCCGGCGGCGAGCGGGGCGAAGACGCTCTCCTTCAGCGTGCCGTAGAGGCGGTCGTTGTGGATGCCGTGGACCTGCGCCCACTCGAGGAATTCGTTGGCGGCGATTTTTTGGCGGAAAACTTCCGGCGGGAAAAAATGGTAGTGGACGCCGTCGATCTCGCCGTCGCGCGGCGCGCGCGTGGTGGTCGTGATGACACGCGTGAACTCGGGGCGCTCGTCGACGAGCCGGTCGCAGAGCGTGCTTTTGCCGGAACCGGCGGGGCCGGCGAGGACGATGAGCACCGGGGCGGCCATCGCGCGCTCAGTAGGTGAACGCCACGCCGCAGAGCAGCAGGCCGTAGAGCGCGAGCGCGCCGCCGAAGGTTTTCGCGCGGCCGGGTTGCGCGAAGAGCCACGCGAGGAAGTCGCGCAGCCGGTAGGGCTGCGCGCCGAGCCAGATGGCGGCGACGATGCCGGCGAAGACGGCGACCTTGTAGAAGTTGATCTGCCAGTGCGCGAAATTCATGAAGCCCGCGTCGAGCAGCGGCGTCGCGCCCATGAGCACGAGGATGCACGCGCCGCGCACCGCGAGGAAGTCGGGCACGCACTTGAACGAGAGCGCCGCGACGATCGCAAAGCCGACGAAGAGGAGCCGGCGGTATTCGCCGAAGTCGGCGGGCGAGAGGTGCCAGATGGCGTAGAGGAACCACGCGGCGCCGGCGCCGAAGAAGAGGTAGGTGGCGTTTTGCGAGCGGGGAAACGCCTTGAGCATCGCCGCGAAACCCGAGTGCCCGAGCGCGAGCGGCGCGCCGAGCGCGAGGAGCAGCAGGCCGGGGAGGAGGGTGGCGAGGGTGAGGGACATGGAAAAATCTTTCTCTCGTTTCTTTCTCTTACTCTTTCTCCCCATCCGAAAACCGCGCGATCAAGCCCGCCGTCATCGAGACGACTTCGAGCAGAATCGTCTTTCCCTGCTCGGCCGTCGCCGCCGGCAATTTATGGCGAGCCACGAGCACATCGAGGCACGCGGCGCATTCCACGCCGGAACCGCGCGCGATGTCGAAAAAGCGGCAGCGTTCCGGGCGCGAGCGCTTGCTGTTCCCCTCGGCGAGATTCAACACGACGCTCGTTGACGCGCGATCCAGTTGGTCCTTGGCGGCGAGTTTGGCCGGGAGCTCGTCGATGATCGGGCCGGCAAACGAGACAAACTCCAACGCCTTCTGGTAGGCCTTGAGTCGCTCGTGATCAAACTGGGTGCGCATGGACGATGAGAGAAAGATAAAGAGAAAGAGGGAAGAGAAAGATTACGCGGGGTCTAGCTCTGGACTCTTAGCTCTCAGCTCTGCGCCGTCCACGCCGGCGAGCTGCAGCTCCCCATACAACGTGCTCACCGTCGCGCGCGTAATGCGGAGCGGGACGAGCTGGCCGACGAGGCGCGGACTTGCGTCGAAGATGCAGACGCGGTTGCCGCGCGTGCGGCCGGTGTAGCGCGCGCCGGTCTTGTCGGGGCCGTCGACGAGCACTTCCTCCACGGTGCCGACGAGCGGCGCGGTGCGGCGGAGGGAGTTTTTCTGGAGCACGTCGAGGAGGATTTGGTTGCGCGCCTCCTTCACCTCGTCGGGCACCTGATCGGGCAGCGTGGCGGCGGGTGTGCCGGTGCGGATCGAGTATTTGAAGACGTAGGCCATGTCGAAATCGCACGCCTCGAACAGCTCGCGCGTCTGCGCGAAATCCTCGTCCGTCTCGCCGGGGAAACCGACGATCACGTCGGTCGAAAAATACATGGCGGGCCGCACGGCGCGGAGCGCGGCGACGATTTCGCGGTAGCGCTCGCGCGTGTAGGGGCGGTTCATCGCGCGGAGGATGCGGTCGCTGCCGCTCTGCATCGGGAGGTGGACGTAGCCGCAGAGTTTTTCGAGGCGGCCATACGCGGCGACGAGGTCGTCCTTGAAGCCGCGCGGGTGCGGCGACGTGAAACGGATGCGCGCGAGGCCGTCGATCGCATGGACGCGTTCGAGCAACTGCACAAACGGCGTCACGCCGTCCGTGTGCGCGTAGTCGCGGCGGCCGTAGCTCGTGACGATTTGGCCGAGCAGCGTGATTTCGCGGACGCCGCGGGCGGCGAGTTGCTCGCACTCGCGCACGATGTCGTCCATCAGGCGGGAGCGTTCGTCGCCGCGCGTTTTCGGCACGATGCAGAACGCGCAATCCATGTTGCAGCCCTGCTGGATGGAGACGAAGGCGGTGACCTGCGGCGCGGCTTCGGCAACCACGCCGTCGGCCCCAGCCGCGGGCGCCTCGGGGAGGAGGTGGTCCTTGATCGTGTTTTGCGAGCCGGCCTCCTCGCCGATGTCGACGATGGTCTCCGCGATGGGCGCGCCGGCGTCGCGCGCGGCGCGGAGGTTATCGAGGTAGCCGGGGACTTGGTGGAACTTCTGCGTGCCGACGATGAGATCGACGTCGGGCAGCTGATCGAGGAGGGAGGCGCCGCGGTTCTGCGCCATGCAACCGAGGATCCCGAGGACGAAGTCGGGCTGCTTTTTTTTGCGCTGCGAGAGGTAACCGGCCTTACCGATGGCTTTTTGTTCGGCGGCGTCGCGGACGGAGCAGGTGTTGAGGAGGAGGATGTCGCAGTCGTTTTCGTCCGGCACGATGCGGTAGCCGCGCGCGCGCAACATCGCCGCGACCGCCTCGCTGTCGCGCTCGTTCATCTGGCAGCCGTAGGTCTTGAGGTGGACGCGGTTCAAGTTGGAAGAGGGTTCTAGCTACCGGCGGTGCCGGGTGGGTCAACGCGGGAAACCCGCTGGCCCGCACTCCGCGCTCCGCTACCCTGCGTCCCGCACGCACGTCATGGCTTCGGTGAGGGCCATCGCCTCGACGTCGTTGCCCAACGGAAAGCTCCCGGTGCCCGGGTAAACCACGATCTTTCGCTCCGGTTCGATTTCCTTGCAGCCCTCGTGAAAGCCCCGCGCCAGCACCGGCGAGAGGCTGCGCTTGAATTCCACGGCCCACCGCTTTTGTCCGCCCAATTCCAACACGAGATCGATTTCCGCGCCGGCCCCCGTGCGATAGAACGACGCTTTCGCGCCCGCCGGCGCCACGGCCAGCAGCGCCTCAATCGCCCAGCCTTCCCAACTCAGGCCGGCAACAGGATGCGCGACGATGTCGTCCCACGTCGCGAGCCCGAGCAGCGCGTGCACGAGCCCGCTGTCCCGCACGTAGATCTTCGGCGACCGCACGAGCCGCTTGCCAACGTTGGAGGCCCACGGCTCGAGGCGACGCACGAGGAGCACATCGCACAACAAATCCAGGTAGCGGCCCACCGTCTGCCCGCTCACGCCCAGCGCGCCGGCCAGTTTCGCGGCGTTGATCAAGCCGCCCTGCTCGTGCGCGAGCATCGTCCAAAATCGGCGGAGCGTTTCCGCCGGAAGTCGCGGGCCGAGCTGCGGGATGTCGCGCTCCAAATAGGTGCGAATAAACGCCTGCCGCCACTCCATCGACGCCGCGTCGTCTTCGGCAAGCAGGCTAGGCGGAAAACCGCCCCGCACCCACAAAGCCTCGGCCCGCTTCACGCCCGTCTCGGCGACATGCAACGGCCCGAGCTCCGCAAACACGATGCGCCCGGCGAGGCTCTCCGCCGATTGCTGGAGCAGCTCCACCGAGGCCGAGCCGAGGAGCAGGAAGCGCCCCTTGCCGCGTCCGGCCCGTCGCCCCTGATCGATCACGCCGCGCAACTCCGCGAACAGCCCCGGCACGCGCTGAATCTCGTCGAGCACCACCAGCTTGTCCGCATGACGCGAAAGAAACTGCGCGGGCTCCGCGAGCTTCGCGCGGTCGCCCGCGGTCTCCAAGTCGAGGTAAAGCGCCGGCCGCCCCTCGCTCAACGCCAGCGCGAGCGTTGTTTTCCCGACCTGACGCGGGCCGAGCAGCCCGACCGCCGGACGCCGGGTCAACAAATCCTCCACCACGGTCTGTAGTTCGCGCCTGAACATCCATGCAATTCATCCATCACGTGGAATAATTGCAAGGTCCGTAATCTGGGGCCGCCCGCGACGCCGAGGTGCCTTCTCCCGGCGACGGCGCGCCCGGGGCGCATCTTGAAGAGAGGCGGCCGCGATCATTCCCCTCGACGACGGCGCGGCAGCCGCGCGCGTAACTTCGCCGCATCCGGCCGATTTCTGCTCGGAACCGGCTCAAGCCGGAACTACGAACGAGCCATGCCGCGCCTCGTTCGTTGCTGGATGGTGTTTTCCTCGCTGTTGCTGGCCGCGCGCGCCGCCGCGCCGGAGGCGGTCGTCGTCGTCGCGGCCGACATGCACTCGGCCTACGATCGCACGGCGCAGTTCGTCGCGCGCGTCGACCGGCTCAGGGGCGAAAATCCCGGCGTGCCCTTCGCCGTGCTGATCAACGGCGACACGTTTGAACTCGGCAACGCCGTCGCCCGCCGCAGCGCGGGCGCGATTGAGTTTGCGATGTTCGCCGCGCTCGCGGCGCGCGCGCCCACCGTGGTCAACCTCGGCAACCACGAGCCGGAATTTTTCGAGGTCGCCGAAACCGTCGCGCGCCTCCGCGCCACGGGCGTGACCGTGCTCGGCGGCAACCTCCGGGACCACGCCACGGGCCAGCCCTACGCGCCCGCGTCCACGCGCCTCAGGCTCGGCGCGCGCGAGGCCGTCGTCGTCGGACTCATCACGGATCGGTTGGCGACGTTTCGCGCGGCCGTGCGCCCTTCGCTCGATCTCGCGGAGCCGGTTGCATGGGCGAAACAAAATCTCCCCGCGCTGTTCGCGGCTCCCGCCGCCGGCGCGGCGGCGCTCCCGATTTTGCTGACGCACACCGGCCTCAAGGTTGACCGCGAGCTGCTCACGCTCGCGCCCGACGGCACGCTCTTCGCCGGCGCGCACGATCACCTGCGCTTCGTGCACCGCGCGGGGCGGACGGCGTATTTTCATTCGGGGAGCTGGACGGAATTTGTCTCGGTCGCGCGCCTGCACACCGCGGCGGGTGTCGCGCGCTGGGAGGTGGAACAACTACGCCTCGCCCCCGACGATCCCGCGGACGCGACGCTCGCCGCGCTCGTGGGCGCGACGCTTGCGCAACACCTCACCGCCGAGGAAACCGCCGTCGTGGGTCGCGCGCCGCACCCACTTGGGCCGACGGACGCCGCGCTCTTCGCCGTCGAGGCCGCGCGCGCCGCCGCCGGCGCGGACGTGGCGCTCATCGGGGCGACGACGTTTGGCGCGGGGCTGCCGGCGGGGGAGGTGTCGCGCTTCGCGCTCGACGCGTGCGTGCGATTCGACGGCACGCTGTTCACCGCGGAGGTCGACGGCGCGTGGCTGGCAAGAATCCTCGCGCGTGCGAACCAGGGACTGGACACGCCGTTCGCCGAACGCACCGGCGAAAACCTCGTCGCCGCCGTGCGCGGCGCGATCGAGCCGGGGCGGCGTTACCGTTTCGCCACGTCCGACTGGATCGCGAAGAACGCGAAAAACTACCTCGGCGACGCGCCGCCCGAGCTGCGCGAACGACCGGAGTTGAAACTGAAAGCGGCCGTGATCGCCGCGCTCAACGCGCGGCCATGAGAAGCTCCGACCGACACGCGCGCGTCGGGACGCAGCCGAGAGGCGCGCGCAGGCTCGCGGCGCTGCTCGCGTTGACCGTGCCGCTCGCAGCCCAAACGCCCGCGCCGCCGCCGCCGCAACCCGCGCCGGATCCCGAGGCGCTGTTTCAACTGGGCCAACAACTCTTCGACGCCCTCGCGCCGCCCGAGGTGAAGGCACGGTTTGAGTTTCCCTCGCACGAGCGGTTCGACGAGTTCGCCGCGCGGCTTGCGAGCGCGCTCACCGGCGACGATCTCGCGGCGCTCGGCGGCTTCGAGGACGAGGCGCGCGCCGCGCTCGTCGCGCTGCGCACGCTGCCCGGCTACGAGGACTACGCCGACTGGCTCGAGCAACGCCTCGACGAAATCGCCGTCGCCCGCGAAATCACCGCGCCGAGCGTGGGGCCGCCGGCGCCTCGGCCCGCGCCGTCGCCCACGCGACCGCCCGCACCAGTGCCTCCGAACAGGGACTCGCCAAAGCCGACCGGTGGAGCGCGGTTCGTGCCGCCGCCCTACTACGATCTCTGGCTCGCGCGCGTGCGCACGCGCCCGGTGCCGGCGCGCGCGGCGGCGTTGATGCCGCGGTTGCGCGCGGCGTTTGTCGCCGAGGGCGTGCCGCCCGAACTCGCCTGGCTCGCCGAGGCGGAGTCGTCGCTCAATCCCGCCGCGCGCAGCCCCGTCGGCGCGAAGGGGTTGTTTCAACTCATGCCCGACACCGCGCGCGGCCTCGGCCTCTCGACCTTTCTCCCCGACGACCGCACCGATCCGGAAAAATCGGCGCACGCGGCGGCGCGTTATTTGAAAACCCTGCACGGCAAGTTCGGCGAGTGGCCGCTGGCGTTGGCGGCCTACAACGCCGGCGAAGGCCGCGTCGCGCGCCTGCTGGCCGCGCGCCACGTGAAAGACTACGCCGGCATCGCGACGGCGCTCCCCGCCGAGACGCGCATGTATGTCCCGAAAGTCTGCGCGCTCGTCGCCGCGCGCGCCGGCGTGTCGCCCGAGCGCATCGCCCCCCCGCGCCGTTGAGCGCGCGCCCAGTCGTGGACGAGGCGTCCCGCCTCGTGTCCGGCTGACCGCCCCCGCCGCCCTCCCGCCCCGCCCTAACCTCCACGCCGCGCCGTGCGCCGCAACTTTGCCTCGCGCCCGCCCCGCCCCGCGCTTTGCTCGCCCGCATGGGATTTTTTGACCGCTTCTCCGCGAAAAAAACGGAGCCCCAACCCGCCCCCGCCGCATCCGCCGGCGCGTCCGCGTCCGCCTCCCCAGTGCCCGCGCCCGCCTCCGCCGCAAGCGGCGCGCTCGCCCGCCTCGCCGCCGCGCGCGACCAGCTCGACGCCCGCGACCTCCCCGCGGCGCTCGCGATCTACGAGGAGACTCTTGCCACCTCGGCCGGCGACCGGCCCGACGTGCTGGTCACCATCTCCGGCGACCTCGGCGCCCGCGGGCACATCGCCGAAATCATCGACCTGATCGCGCCGCGTTACGACGCCGAGCGCCACGGCCCCGCCACCGGCCTCAATCTCCTCCAGGCCTACCTCGCCGCGCGCAACGCCGACGCCGCGCAGCACGTGCTCGATCTCCTTTTCGCCCTCGAGCGCCCCGAGCTCGAGGACCGCCTCCACGGTTTTTCCAACGCCATCGCGGAAATCCTCCACGAGCAAAACGTCAGCGGCGCGCCCGGCCCCGCCGCCCCCGGCGCCGAGCCCGCCAAGGTCGGCCTCATCTCCATCAGCAAACCCATCTGGTTCTACGGCCTCGAGCCGATGGCCGCGCAACTCCTCCCGCCCAAGGACGGCCGGCTGCGGCGCATCGCGTTTGCGCAGCTCTCGCTCCCCGGGCGCAAGGACCTCTCCGAACTCGTGAAGCAACCCGAGGCCGAGCTCGCCCGCCTCTCGCGCGCGCTGCCGCTGTGGTTCGCGGAGGCGTTTTATTTTTCGCCGTCCTACGCGCCCATCGCCGCGCTCGGGCTCATGCACCCACCCGGCGAGCCCGCGCACCCGATGCTCTTCGGCGGCGAGTGGACGCTCGAAAATCTCCGCCAGCTCGTCGACACCGCCGGCGAGGGCCTCGACTACATCGTGACCGGCGCGCTCCGCGTGAACGCGTCCGACTACGAGGTCCACCTGCGCGTCTGGGAGGTGAAAACCTTTCGCGAAATAAAAACGTTTTCTGCCCGCTGGGCTCCGGCTACCGCCGATGCGGCGCTGGCTCAACTCCACTCCGACTTACGCATCGGGCTAAACTGGTCCCCGGCGAGCGCCGCGCTCGCCTACGTTTCGCCCGCGCGCCCGCGCGCCTGGCTCGACACGCTCGGCGGCTCGCTCGGATTTTTCCTCGCGGAAAAGGAAGTGACGTCGCTCGCGCATTTCGCGCCGCCCGCCGAGACGCTCGCGCACGCCGCGACGCACGCCGCGTCCGGAGAAATCGCCTCGCTCGCGTGGCTCACGCTCCGCGCCCGCGCCGCCAAACTCGGCCACGCCGCCCCCGAGGGCGTCGCCCTCGCGCGCTCCGCCCTCATCAACGCCGCGCAGAAACTTCCCCCCGCATGAACGCCGAATCAGGTCAACGCTTGCGCGGTGGCTGCGCCGACCTAGTTTCGCGCCGATGCTCGCCGTAGAAACGCCCGTCCGTTCCGCGACCCAACTCGGCCTGTTTGGCGCAGACGAGGCGGCGGTCGTCCTGCGCGATAGCAGCTCGACGTTTGCCGACAATCTGTCGACGCCGGTTCACCGGTGGTTTCGCTATTCGGCGGGTTTTTCGGGCGACTGGGCGGGGGAAGTCATCGCACGCGAACAGGCGGCCGGAAGGCAGCGGGTGCTCGATCCGTTTGCTGGGTCGGGGACGGTGCTGCTCGAAGCCGAGCGTCGCGGGGCGGACGGGATCGGGCTGGAGGCGCATCCCTTCGTGCTCCGTGTGGCGCAGGCGAAACTGCGCTGGCGCGAATCGAGCGAGGAGTTCCTGCGCGCTGCTGATCGGATGATGGCGACCGCACGCGTCGGCAAGGGAGACCTCAACGGCTATCCCGATTTGATCCGGCGTTGCTATCCCGACGAGACGCTCAGCGGACTCGATGCGTTGAAGCGCGCGTGGTTGGGGCAGGCCGACGGTTTGGGGAGCAGCGAACTTGCGTGGCTCGCGCTGAGCGCCTGTCTGCGCGAGTGCTCGCCCGTCGGCACCGCGCAGTGGCAATACGTGCTGCCAAATAAGAGCAAGGCCCGCGCGCTGAATCCGCTGACCGCGTTTGCCAACCGCGTCCAACGCATGGCGCTGGATATGCGCACCGTCCAACGGCGGATCGCCTTTGGCGCGGCGCAAGTTTACGCGGACGACGCACGCGTGTGCGCCAACGTGCCCACCGGCTGGGCGGAGCTGGTGCTCACCTCGCCGCCCTACGCCAACAACTACGACTACGCCGACGCGACGCGGCTCGAGATGTGTTTCTGGGGCGAGGTCGAGGGCTGGGGTGGCCTGCAAAAAGCCGTGCGCGAGCGGCTCGTCGTTTCCTGCACGCAACATGTCGCGGCCACGCGCGAGGCGCTAGAGACCATCCTCGCGGACGACGCGGTGGCGCCCATTCACGCCGAGTTGAGGGACGTGTGCGCCCGGCTGTCGATCGAACGGGAGTCGCACGGCGGTAAGAAACCCTACGACCGGATGATCGCGGCGTATTTTCGTGATCTCTCGCGGGTGTGGCGTGCGCTGCGCCGCGCGTGCGCCCCAGGCGCCCGCGTGTGTTTTGTGATAGGCGATTCTGCGCCGTATGGAGTCCACGCGCCCGTCGAGCGATGGCTGGGCGAGTTGGCCGTGGCCGCCGGATTTCACCACTGGAGTTTTGAGAAAATCCGCGACCGCAACGTGAAGTGGAAAAACCGCAAGCACCGCGTCCCGCTTCAGGAAGGCCGGCTCTGGGTGGAGGGCTGACGCATGGCCACCTCGCCGTCGCATCGTTTTGGGCAGATCATCGGGGAAGTTCTGGAGCGCGCGATCACGCCGCTCTTGGCCGATTTCGCGCGTCAACACGGCCTGTATCTTGATCAACCGGGGCCGCGACCTGCGCGGCCCGGTAGCAAGGTCACGTGGAGTGATCGGCTGGGGAACCGGCACGATCTGGACTTCGTGCTTGAGCGCGGCGGGACCGCCGATCGTATCGGCCGCCCGGTCGCGTTCATCGAAACCGCGTGGCGCCGCTACACGAAGCATTCGCGCAACAAGGCGCAGGAAATTCAGGGCGCGATTTTGCCGTTAGCCGAGCACTACCGGGAGGCGGCACCTTTTATCGGCGTCGTGCTGGCGGGCGTGTTCACCGACGGCGCGTTGCGGCAGCTCCGTTCGCTCGGCTTCGCGGTCGTCTATTTTTCGCACGACGCGATCCTGAAAAGCTTCGCGACCGTGGGGTTCGACGCGGCGTTCGGCGAGCAGACCACCGACCGCGAGCTCGCGCGGAAAGTTCGCGCATGGGGAAAATTTTCCGACGAGACCCGGGCGGCGGTGGCGACGGCGCTGGTGCGCGACAACCGTGCGACCCTCGCGGAGTTCATGCAGGGTTTGGGCGCGGCGGCGCGGCGGCGAATCGCCGGCGTCTCCGTGTTGGCGCTGCACGGACACGAAATCTCCGTAGCGAGCGTCCGGGAGGCGCTCGCGTTGTTGGACGGCTATCCGGCCGTGGCCGCCGAATTGCCGGTGGCTACCTTCGTGATTGTCGTTCGTTTTTCGAACGGAAGTAAGGTCGAGGGCGAATTCCCCGAGAAGGCGGAAGCGATGCGTTTTCTCCAAGGTTATCTCGACGAGACGCGTTGAGTAAATTTCATGCACCACCTGATTTCGCGCGTCGCTCGCCAGGTTCTTTTTTGCACGCTGGCGCTCGCCGCTATTGCCGCCCGTGCCGCCGAGCCGTCGCCCGCCGTGTCACCAGCCGTGTTTCGCTCGCACTCGCACAACGACTACCTCCAAGCGCGGCCGTTGTTTGAGGCGCTCGATCACCACATGGGGAGCGTCGAGGCGGATGTGTTCTTGGTCGACGGACAACTGCTCGTGGCGCACGGACGCGAGCAGCTTTCGCCGACGCGCACGTTGCGCGGACTCTACCTCGAGCCGCTCGCCGCGCGCTGCGCCGCGCAGGGCGGCGGAGTCTACCGCAACGCCCCGGCCCTCATTCTGCTCATCGACATCAAGGCCGACTCCGCGCGCGTGTTTCCCGAACTCCTCCGCGAACTCGCGCCGCTCGCCCCGCGGCTCACGCATTGGCGCAACGGCAAGATCACCCCGGGCGCGATCACCGTGCTGCTCTCCGGCGACCGGCCGCGCGCAGCGGTCGCGGCGCAATCCGAGCGTTTCCTCGCGCTGGACGGCACGCTCGCCGATCTCGATGCGGATGCGCCCGTCTCGCTCGTTCCCCTCGTGAGCGCGAGTTGGGGCACGGTCTTCAAGTGGAAGGGCGTCGGCGCGATGCCCGACGACGAACGCGAAAAACTCCGCGCCCTCGCCACGCGTGCGCACGCGCAGGGGCGGGCGTTGCGGTTCTGGGCCGCGCCGGATCGCGCGGAGTGTTGGGCGGAGCAGTTCGCGGCGGGCGTCGACTACATCCACACGGATCAACCGGCGGCGCTGGAGGCGTTTCTCGCGGCGCGGCCGGCGCGGTAGTTTTTCCCGTGGCGTCCCCCACTTCCGATCTTCGCATCCGTTCGCAGCGGCCGCTCGTCGCGCCGGCGGTGCTTCTCGACGAATTGCCGCTGACCGCGGCCGGCGCGGAGACGGTCGCGCGCGCGCGCCGCGAGACGGCGGCGATTGTCACGGGCGCGGACGACCGGTTGCTCGTCGTCGTCGGGCCGTGCTCGATCCACGATCCGGCGGCGGCGGTCGAGTATGCGGAGCGGTTGCGCGAGGTGGCGGCGCTGCACGCGGGCGAGCTGCTCGTGGCGATGCGCGTTTATTTTGAGAAGCCGCGGACCGTAACGGGCTGGAAGGGGCTCATCAACGACCCCGGGCTCGACGGCTCGTTTGAGATCGCGCAGGGGCTGCGGCTCGCGCGGCGGCTGTTGCTGGATGTCGTGGCGCGCGGGTTGCCGGTGGCGACGGAGTTTTTGGACACCACGCTCGGCCAATATTACGCGGACCTCGTCGCGTGGGCCGCCATCGGCGCGCGCACGGTGGAGAGCCAGGTGCACCGCGAGCTGGCGTCGGGGCTCTCGATGCCGGTGGGCTTCAAGAACCGCACCGATGGCGACGTGCAGGTGGCCGTAGACGCGATCCGCGCGGCGCGGGCGCCGCACTGGTTTCCCTCGCTCACGCGCGAGGGCGCGCCGGCGATCCTGGGGACGACGGGCAACGAGCACGCGCACCTCGTGTTGCGCGGCGGGAAGGGCGGGCCGAATTTTTCCGCGGCGCACGTGCGGGCGGCGGCGGGGTTGTTGGAAAAAAACGCGCTCCCGGCCCACGTGATGGTCGACTGCTCGCACGCCAACAGCGGCAAGGATCCGTTGAAACAACTCGCCGTCGCCACCGATCTCGCGGCGCAAATCGCGGCGGGCGAACGCGTGATCGCGGCGGTGATGCTCGAGAGCAACCTGCTCGGCGGCGCGCAGGATTATCAGGCGAAGCCGCTCGTGCACGGGCGGAGCGTGACGGACGCGTGCCTCGCGTGGGAGCAGACGCTACCGGCGCTCGCGACGCTCGCGGACGCGGTGCGCGCGCGGCGGAGAAATTGATATTGGCTTCCCGCTGGCGCGCACGGACGCTCGCCGCCTCCCCATGATATTCCGAATCAACCGCCCGGCGCGCCTCCTGCGCCGGGCCCTGTCGGGCCTCGCACTCGGGGTGGCGCTGGCCGCCGACCCGCTCGCGACTCCGGTCGCACCGTTGTCATCGCTCGACATCGGGTTCGATATTCGGGTTGACCGGGTGCAGACCCAAAAAGGCGACGCGGCTGCATTCGCCCTGTTGGCAAAGGAATACGCCCGCGATCCGCGTCCGCACGTGGCGGCGCGCTATGCCGAGTTTCTCATCGTCGGCAAAGACTGGGGCGCACCCGACGGCCAGTTGGAGCGAGGCATCGGGCTGGCCCAGACGGCCTTGGCCGCCGGCAGCCAGCACGCCCTCATGGTGGTCGGCTGGAACACACTCGTGGGCTCAGGCCTGCCGGCCGACCCGGCGCGTGGCCTCGCGGCCCTGCGCCAAACCGCCGAGGCGGGCAACAACTACGCCGCGGGCCTGCTCGGCGATGCCTACCTGCGCGGGCTGGGCACGCCCGTCGATGCGGTCGCAGCCGAGGAGTGGTTCATGCGGCGAGCCAATGGCGGCCAGCCCTACCGCCTGTTTCTGCTGGGCAACGCCTACGAGGAGGGACGTGTCAGCGGCCAGCCGGACTTGGCCAAGGCGTGCGCGCTCTATTACGAGGGCGACATCCGCGGCAGCGGCTCCTGCGCCAAGCGCCTCACCGAACTGGCCGCCAAGGGTG
>JBEANZ010000079.1:0-3144 GCA_041165185.1 Verrucomicrobiota bacterium
TCTGAGCCCGAAGTTTCCGTTATCCCTCTCGACCGGCCGCTGCAAAGCGGCCGGTTTTTTTTGCGCCCTGCGGCGGAGCGCGTTGCCCCCAGCGCGCTCGGGACGCGCGCGGCGGCGGGGAAATCTGAAACAAGCCTCGTTCATGGATTGATTGACGGGAATGAATTGTTCTCATCTCCGCGCTTTCCCCATGCCCAACCTCCCCCGTCTGTTCCGCACCTTCACGATGTTGTTCGCGCTCGGCGTCGCCGCCGCCTTGGCGGCCGTCGCGCAACCCGCCGGCGCTCCAACGCCGACGCCGGCCGCGGCGCCGACCCCGAAAGATGCCGAGCTGATTCAGTCCGTAGGCGCCTACTTCCAAAACGGCGACCCGTCGGCGGCGTTTGCGGCCTACAAGGACAAGGCGGGCAACCTGCCGCCGGGTTTCTCCGCGCCGACGCTCGGCGTCGCCGGACCGGGGCACAACGCGTGGATGATGGTGAGCGCGGCGCTCGTGATTTTCATGACCTTGCCGGGGCTGGCGCTGTTTTACGGCGGACTCGTGCGGACGAAAAACGTGCTCTCCGTCGCGGCGTGGTGCTTCGGGATCACGAGCCTCGTGACGGTGTTGTGGTGGGCGGTGGGCTACAGCCTCGTGTTTGGGAAAAACTTCAACAGCCCGTTCCTCGGCGGCTCGGAATTTTTCTTTTTGCGCGGCGTCGGGGCGGCGCCAAACGGCGACTACTCGTTCTGGGTGTCGCACAGCGTGTTCGCGATGTATCAGCTCGCGTTCGCGATCATCACGCCGGCCGTCGTGATCGGGTCGGTGGTGGAGCGGATGAAATTTTCCGCCGTGCTGGCGGTCGTCGCGCTGTGGCTGCTCGTCGTCTACTGCCCCTTGGCGCACATGGTGTGGGGCTCGAACGGCCTGATGAACGGCGCGGCCAATGCGGGCGCCGCGATCAAGGCGATTGATTTTGCGGGCGGCATGGTGGTCGAGATGGCGTCGGGTTACTCGGCGTTGATCCTGTGTTTGCTGGTCGGCAAGCGCCACGGTTTCGGCAAGACGCCGATGCCGCCGCACAGCCTGGTGTTTTGCGTGACGGGCACGGGCCTGCTCTGGGTCGGCTGGTATGGCTTCAACGCGGGCTCGGCCGTCGCGGCCGACGGGATCGCGGCCAACGCCTTCATGACGACGACGCTCGCGGCGGCGGTCGCGGCCGGTGCCTGGGCGGCGCTGGAATATTTCATGCGCGGCAAGGCGAGCGTGCTCGGCTTCTGCTCAGGCGCGGTCGCGGGCCTGGTCGCGATCACGCCGGCGTGCGGGTTCGTCGATGCGAACGGCGCGATCATCACCGGGCTGCTCGGTGGGGCGGTGCCGTTTTTCGCCTGCACGAAGATCAAGGGCTGGCTCGGCTACGACGACGCGCTCGACGTGTTCGGCGTGCACGGCGTGGGCGGCACGGTCGGGCTGATCTGCACGGGCGTGTTTGCGACGACCGCGGCCAATCCGAATCTCGCCAACAACCTCGGCGCGCTCGTCGGCCGCGGCCTGTGGCTCGAGCAACTCAAGGGCATCGGGTTGACGCTCGTGTGGGTGACCGCGGGCACGGCGGTCGTCGCGTTTGTGGTGCGCGCCGCGATGGGGCTGCGCGCGCCGCTCGAGGCCGAGCACGAAGGTCTCGATCTCGCGGAGCACGGCGAAGAGGGCTACATTTTCGAGGGCAAGTCCTAAGCGGAGCGCGCGCGGAGTCGCGCGTGGTTGCGTGGCGAAGCGATGCGGGTCGCCGCTTTCGGCGCTTGTGGCGGAGGAGGCCTGGGGCCGGCGCCGGTCGAATTTCGCGCCGGATCGGCTAGGTTCTCAGGCGCGGCGGAAATTATTTTTTGCGGCGTTTTCACTCGTGAAGTCGGACTTGGTGGAGAAATCCTCAGGATTTTTTCCGCGCCGCTCATGCGCGGCATCGATTTTGCTCATGCGGGGTTGCGTCCACCAATATGAACACACTCCGACTCAAACCCCGCATCCTCGCCTTCGCGGCGTGTCTGGCCCTGTTGGCCGGGCTGTCCGCTTTTGCCCAGACTCCCGCCCCGGCCGCGCCGGCGGCTCCCGCCGCTCCCGTGCCGCAGCCGACGCTGGAACAGCGCATCGCGGGCCTCGAAGCCTACTTTACCAACACCGACCCGAGCGCGTCGTTGAAGGTCGGGCCGAAGGACAAGGATGGAAACCCGACGATCCCGGATAAGCTGACGACCGCGACGGTCGGCGGCGCCGGTCCCGGCCACAACGCGTGGCAGATGACGAGCGCGGCGCTCGTGCTCTTCATGACGCTGCCCGGTCTCGCGTTGTTCTACGGCGGGCTGATGCGCCGGAAAAACGTCCTCTCCGTCATGGCGCAGTGCTTCCTGCTCGCCGGTGTCGTCACGATTCTCTGGTGGGCGTGCGGCTACAGTTTGGTGTTTCACTCGGGCGGGCCGTTCCTCGGCAGTCTTGATTTCGCGATGCTGAAGGGCGTCGATTCCGCGCCCAATACCGACTACGCCGCGTGGGTCTCGCAGAACGTGTTTTCGATGTATCAGCTGATGTTCGCGATCATCACGCCCGCGCTGATCGTCGGCGCGATTGCGGAGCGCATGAAGTTCTCGGCGCTGTTCCTCTTCATGGTGCTCTGGATGTTCGTCGTCTACTTCCCGCTCGCTCACATGGTGTGGGGCGTCGATGGCTGGATGAACGGCGTGTGGAACGCCAAGGCCGTCATCAAGGCCCTCGACTTCGCCGGCGGCACCGTGGTCCACATGAGCTCCGGTTGGTCCGCGCTCGTGCTCTGCATCATCATCGGACCGCGCCTCGGATTCGGCAAAACGCCGATGCCCCCGCACAGCATGGTCCTCTGCATGGTCGGCACCGGTATGCTCTGGGTCGGCTGGTATGGCTTTAACGCCGGCTCGGCCGTCGCCGCCGATGGCATCGCTGCCAACGCCTTCATGACCACCACGCTCGCGGCCGCCGTCGCCTCCTTTGTGTGGCCGATGATGGAGTGGTTCACCCGCGGCAAGCCCTCGATCCTCGGCTTCTGCTCGGGTGCGGTCGCCGGTCTCGTCGTCATCACGCCGGCGTGCGGCTTCGTGAACGCCAACGGCGCCGTCATCATCGGCATCGCGGCCGGC
>JBEANZ010000080.1:0-5523 GCA_041165185.1 Verrucomicrobiota bacterium
CGGTGTGGAGAAACAGCGTCGCCGGTCCGTGCGCGACGCCCTCGGTGTGCATTGAGCGCACGACGCAGTAGTCGTCGGCCAGCTCGGCCATGTGCGGAAACAGCTCCGACACCCAGCGCCCGCTCTGCCCGCGCTGCTTGAAATCCCACATCGGTTTCATCACGCGGCCCGTCGCGCCTTGGCCGGTCTTCGCGATCGCGCGCTGGTCGAGAAACTCCATCATCTTGCCGTCGTGCTCATAGAGCGCGGGCTTGTAGTCGAAGCTGTCGAGGTGGCTCACACCGCCGCCCATGAAGAGAAAAATCACGCGCTTCGCCCGCGCGGGGCGATGGCCGGCGCGCGCCGCGAGGGGATTCGCGGACGAACGCGCCGCGGCCTGCGCGGCGAGCCCGGCAAACGCCATGTAGCCGAAACCGCACGCGAGCTGTTGCAGGGCCTGGCGACGGGTGAGGAAGGGGTGCGGGGTCATGGGGAAAGCGGGAGTGGGTTCAGCCAGAACGATTCAAGAAACCTAACCACGAATGGACGCAGCCCGGCGGAGCCACAACCAATCAACCGAAGCAGAATTCCACCACGGATCGCACGGATCGACACGGATCAAAACCCAAAGAGTCCTGCCTTGATCCGTGTTCATCCGTGCGATCCGTGGTTAGAATTCATGGGCTTGGTCGAGGAAACGCACGCCTCAGTCGAGATACCGGAAATCCACGCAGGCGAAAAGCGATTGGTGCAACTGTGCCCATTCCTCGGCACGCGCTTCAACGCTCGGAATCTCGCCCGCGGCGCTGCTCCCAAAGCGCAGTGCCAGCGCAAACTCGTTTGGCGAAGGCGCGCGCCCGAGCGTGACGCGATACGCGCGCTCGACTCTCGCGGCATCGTCAGGCCCGGCCTCGCGCAGCGTGCGTTCGGCGGCGTGACGAGCTTGCTCGATCACGAACGGGTGGTTCATCAGGAAGAGCGCCTGCGGGGCAACCGTGGTCGCGGCGCGGCGGCCGATGGAGGCGTTAATGTCGGCCAGATCGAAAACCTCGAAGAGCTCGAGCCGGGTGTTGCGAAACGCGGGGGTGTAGAGGCTGCGGCGCGTGTCCGAAAAAATGTAGCCATACTCACTCGCCGCCGGCGCTCCGCCGGGCGTGCCCTTGCCGGCGCCGATGTTGGGCCCGCCGATCGCGAGATCGAGCTGGCCGCTGACGGCGAGGATCGCGTCGCGGATTTCCTCGGCTTCGAGGCGGCGGCGGTTGGCGTGCGAAAACAACCGGTTGTCCGGATCGAGGCGCGTGGCGTCGGGGGCCGACGCGGCCGCGAGCTGATAAGTGCGCGAGAGCACGATGGCGCGGACGAGTTTTTTCACCGACCAGCCGTCGGCCACGAACTGCCGCGCGAGGTGGTCGAGAAGCGCGGGGTGCGAGGGGCGCTCGCCGGTCGTGCCGAAATTGTCGACCGTGCGCACGAGGCCCGCGCCAAGGAGCCAGCCCCAGACGCGGTTGGCAAAGACGCGCGCGGTGAGCGGATTCGCCGGGCTCGCAATCCAGTCGGCGAGTTCGCGGCGGCCGCTTTCAGTGGGAGAAAATTTCGGCGGCGCACCGTGAGTCGCGACCTGCAGGAAGCCGCGCGGGGCTTTCGCGCCAAGGCTGCGCGCGATACCGCGCACGCGGATCTCCGTGTCGCCGATCTCGCCGTCGGCCTCGCGCACGCTCATGGCCACCGCGCGCTTGGGCCCGCCCGCGGTGAGTTTTTTCAACTCGGCCTCAAGCGTGCGCAGTTCCGCCGCGGCTTTGCGCGCCGCCGGATCGGCGGGCTCGGCCATGGTTTTCTTGGCGGCCTTTTTCGGGCCGTCCGAAGTCCCCGCGAGGACGACCGGCAGGAGATCGGCGCGCGGCTCGGTCGCGACCAACTGCAGCGCATCGACGATCACGAATCCGTTGGCGCCCTCGTTGGAGACGAGCACGTAGCCCGCGCCATCCTTCTCAAAACGAAACGTGCCGAGACTGATGAAGTGGCCGTCGAGGGGCGGCGTCTCGCGCTCGTTCACGATCACGGTGTTCTCGCCGTCGGCGTGGAGGATCGTGACGGGGACGTTGGTCGCGCGGTTCGCCTGCGCGGTGTAGGCGAAGCGCACCTCGTAGCGGCCGCTCTGCGGAATCGCCGGCGTAAACGTGACGGTGCGGCGGCCCTTTTCCTCGTTGTTGTCGGTCAGGTAGCCGGCGCCGAGAAACGGCTTCACCGTCGTGGACACGCTCCAGCCGCCAACGATCTTCGCCTGCTGATCGTCGAGCACGAGGCCGGGGAGTGAGGCGAGGGCGACGGCCTGACCGGCGGCGGTCGCGACGGCGGATTTGCGGAGCCGCGCGATCCGTTTTTCGAGCGCGGTGACCTTGGACTCGTGAGCGGCAATCTCGGTTTCATCCGCGGGGTCGGCGGGGAGCGGGGCATCGACCCACTTGGCGACGTTGTCGGTGTAATTGTGCAGCGTGTGCGTGCTCCGGAAAATCCCCGCGAGCGCGTAGTAGTCGCGTGTCGGCACCGGATCGAATTTGTGGTCGTGGCAGCGGGCGCAGCCGATGGTCATCCCGAGAAACGCTTTTCCCATCGTGTCGAGCTGCTCGTCCACGATGTCCATGCGCAGCTGATCTTTATTCTGCTCCTCGTAGTTCGTCGGGCCGAGCGCGAGAAACGCCGTCGCCGTGATCTGGCGGCGGCGCTCGTCGGGCGTCGCGCCGGCCAGCAGATCGCCGGCGAGCTGCTCGCGGATGAATTGATCGAACGGCAGGTCGCGGTTGAACGCGTCGACGACGTAGTCGCGGTAGCGCCACGCATCCTTGAACATCAGTGTGCGCCCGCCGCCGCTCGATTCGGCGAAACGCGCGACATCGAGCCAGTGGCGGCCCCAGCGTTCGCCGAAATGCGGTGAGGCGAGCATCGCATCGACCGCGCTGGCAAACGCGTCGGGCGTCGCGCGCGGGTCGCGCACGAAAGCGTCGAGCGCCTCGGGCGTCGGCGGCAGTCCCGTGAGATCAAAGGTCGCGCGACGCAGCAACGTGGCGCGGCCCGCATCGGCGGCGGGCCGCAGTCCCTTGCTCCCCCACTCCGCCGCGATGAAGCGGTCGATGGCCGTGCGCGGCCAGTCGCGCGTGGCGGTGGTCGTGGTGGAAAATTTCGCCGGCTCCGGCACGGGGGGATTCGCCGGCGGGACGAAGGCCCAGAATTTTTTCCCCTCCTCGATCGTGAGGCCGACCTGCTTCGGCTTCGGGCCGACGCCGGCGCCGACGGCATCACCCGCGATCACGGGAGGAGTTTCTTCGGGCACGGGCGCTCCGCGTTTCACCCATTCCTCGAGGAGCGCGACCTCCTCGCGCGCGAGCTGCGACTTCGGCGGCATCGCCTCGAACTCGAGGCCAGTGTAGCGCACCGCCTTGATGAGCGCGCTCTTCTCGACCTCGCCGGGCACGAGCGCCGGCCCCGAGTCGCCGCCCGACAACCAGCCGGCCGCGTGATCGAGTCGGAGGCCGGCTTTGATCTTTTTGCCGGGCTGCGCGGAGTGGCACTCGTAGCAACGCTCGACGAGCAGTGGGCGGATTTTCTTTTCGAAAAACTCGAGGTCCGCCGCCGCCGGAGCCGCACACAACGCACCGCCGGCCAAAGCCAGCAGCGCGCAGAGGGCAAAGCTGGTTCGTCGCTGTTTCCAGTGGGTCGATGGGCGCCTGCTCAGAAGCCCCGAAGGGGCGAAAGTCGATAGCCCAGGGCAACGCCCTGGGAACCCGATTGGAAAAATGTCTTCGCCCTGAAGGGGCGACACCCTCGTGCGGTTTCGCCCTTTCAGGGCTTGGATTCTTGGGGGATCATTTCCCAGGGCGTTGCCCTGGGCTTTCAACTTTTCGCCCCTTCGGGGCTCCCACTCCTCGGCAGCTAACCAGCGAAAACCGCGAAGAATCGCAATGCTCACGGAACGCGGCGTCATGATAAATGGGGAAAGTGGCGACCGAGGGGAAACCCGGGGTGATCGCCACCCACAGCAAACGTAATCGCGGCGCCGAAATCAAGCGGTCAGCCAGCGCCGTGGAGAGCTGCGGAAAATTCCGATCCACGGGGCGGGACGCCTCGTCCACGACTGGGACGGCGCGGCCGTTTACGGCAGTTCGTAGATTTCCACGAGGGCTTCGCCGGTGGCGTTGCCGACGCCGGAGACTTGGGCGGTGAAGGCGCCGGCGGGGACGGTCACGATGAGCGCGGCGTCTTTGCTCGTCGCGTCGGTGAGATCAAAGGCGCCGACGGAGGCAAAGGCGGCGCGCGCGGGGGCGGCGCCGGCCTCGGCCCAGTTGTCGTTTGCCGCGAAGAGCGTGCTGCGGCCGCCCTCACTCAGGAAAAGTTCGACGCGCGGATCGGCGAGCGTGCCAGTCACACCGAAGGCGCCGAGGCGCGGGCCCACGCCGCGGATGAGGAGGCGCTTGGGGACGTTGCCGCTGACGACGAAGCCGGCGATGAGCGCGGACTCTCCGGTGCCGGCGACGTTGCGCGCGGAGAGATTCGTGAGGCGCGCGGGGCCCGCGGTGTCGGCATCGTAAACTTCGACGAGCGCGACGCCGGTGCGGCCCGCGGTGTCGATGACGTGAATCGTGCGCGGGCCGTCGATGGTGGTGAGGAACGCGGCGTCGCGGCTCGCGGCGTCGGTGAAATCAAACGCGCCGACGGAGGCGAAGGCCGCGCGCAGCGTGGCCACGCCGCCGGACGCCCAGTCGTTGTTCGAGGCGGCGATGGTGTCGCGGCCACCGACGTCGGCGTGAAGTTCGAGCCGCGGATCGGGGAGGACGCCGGTGACGCCGAAGGCCGTGAGCGCGGGGCCCGCGCCGCGCACGAGGATCGACTTGGAACCGCCGGTGGTCGATGCGCCGACGATGAGCGGGGTCGTGCCGCGCGTGGCAGCGCGCACGGACATGTTGATCAGCCGGCCGGGGCGCGGCGTCTCGACGGTCAGGCGCGCGAGCCGGCTCGTGAGCGGGCCGTTGGCATCGCTGACGATCACGCTGTAGTCGCCGGCGTTGGCGGCGCTCGCCGCGGCGACGGGCAAGGTGGCGGCAGTCGCGCCGACGAGCGCGACGCCGTTGCGGCGCCATTGGTAGCGAAGCGGACCGGTGCCGGTGGCCTGCACGCTGAGCGTCGCATTCGCACCGGGCGCGACGGTGGCGCTCGCGGGGTGCTCGGCAAACGTGACGGTCTCCGAGATCTCGAGCGCGAAGCCCTCCGCCCCCGTGTTCATCATCGTCGTCATGCGATCGGCGAGTGTGGTCGTGAAGAACGTCCCATCCGCGATCGTGCCCTCGCCGCGGCCGTAGTGGTAGGGAATCGCGATGCGCGCCTGAAGGTCGAGCGCGGCATCGACCGCGTCCTGCACGCGAATCATTGTGAAGCCCTGGCCGAGCGGCAGCAGCGCGACGTCGACGGAAAACGTTTTCATCTCCGGGATCCGCTCCGTGTCGCCGGACGCATAAACGCGGATGCCGCCGATGTTGAGCACGTAGCCGACGT
>JBEANZ010000081.1:0-6119 GCA_041165185.1 Verrucomicrobiota bacterium
GGCGTCCCTGCCCGCCGAGGTTTGTCGGTCGCGTCCCGGAACGGCGGGCAGGGACGCCCGCCGCTCCATCAACCGCCGCGCCACGCCGCACCGCGGGTCCTCCGCACAAGACTGCCCCCTCTTGCCGTCGTGGCGCGCGCCCTGCTTTCCTCACCCTCCACCGCCAACTCCTCCCGATGCCACGCTCCGCTCCTTCCCTCCCGTCCACCGCCGCGTCCGCCCCCGAGCCGCAGCTCTTCGCCTACCTCAATCTCAAACTCCGCGAAATCGGCCAGCCCGCCCTCGCCACCGATTCCGGCGACGCCCTCGCGCCCCTCGTCGATCATTTTCTCGCGCTCAGCCGCGAGAAGGACCGCTCGCTCCAACACCACCTCTGCCCCGTCGACCAGCGCATCCAGAATTTCCTCTACGATCAGTTTGAGGCGCACGGCCCCGTCCCGCGCCTGCCCCCGACCACGCTCGTGCTGGATCGGCCGGGACTCGCGCGGCTGCTCGCGTTGCCGCCCGGTCGCGACCGCCACGAGAGTCCGATCCTCTCGTCGTTCCGCGTGCGGCAGGGTGTCATCCACAACCCGCGCAGCGACCGCCGCACCACGCAGGGGATTTTCCACGTCACCGAGGGCGGCCTGCCCGTGCCCGACGACAAGAAGGCCGTGCCGCCCGTCGTCTTCGCGCGCCTGCTCGCGGAGGCGCTGCGCCCGCCGGCGGATTTCCTGGCGCTGCCGTTCACCGCTGATGCACCGGCGCCCGCGACGTGTTTCGTTTCGCTCTACCTGCGTCCCGTCGTGTGCCCCGCCGTGCCCGGCTACACGCCCGCGCGCGCGATGGAGACGCGCCTCTTCGTCCCCGGCTCGCTCGTTGCCAACCTCGACTTTATCGAGCGCATCTTCGGCAACGCCGGCGATCCGCACCTCCCCGCCCACGACGCCGCCCTCGATCCCGAGGGCTGGTCCGGCCACACCGGCTGCATCATCCTCGCGCCGCACCTCGGGCGCTTCACGAAACGCGAGCTCGACCTCCCCGCGTGGGACGCCGCCTCGCCGCGCCAACGCCGCGACGGCATGTGCTGGAAGACCGACGCCGAACTCTACAACGACGGCGCCGCCTTCAAGCTCACCGCGCGCGACGCCACGGGCGTCATCGTCACGCTGATTTCCGACAACTATTTCGGTTACTGCAAAAAAGAGGTGAAGACCCAGCTCAGCTTCGCGGCGAACCTCCTCGGCGGCTGCGAGGAGGAGCACGCCGGCGGCGCGATCGTTTTTCCGAGCTACGATCTCGGCGAGGATTTCCAGCTCGGCGCCAATTTCCCCGGCGTCGATCACACCTTCGCCGACGCCCTCGCCCGCCTCGGCGACCGCGCCGCCGCCCAACCCGGCGGCTGGGCGCGCGACACGCGTTACCCGGATATTTTCTACGTGCCCGCCGAGGCGTTTTTCGACCTGCGCGCGCAGCGCCTCACGTGGCGCGACGCCGACGCCGAGCAGTCGCTCAAGCTCCTGCCCGGCCACACCTACGTGCTCCCGTCCGGCTACAAAATCGAGATGGTCAAGCCCGACGCCGGCCGCAAATGGCGCCTGCGCGGCACCACCGCCGAGGGCGTGCTCTGCCACAAACCCTGCACCGTCTCCGGCGGCGGCAAATCCGAAATCTCCAAGTCCATCGACGACGCCCAGTTCACCGGTCCCGTCTTCATCGGCGACTTCGCGCGCGACGCCGATCTCCTCGACTCGATCCTCGGCCGCGAATTCGGCGATCGGTTTCGTGACCCCGCGCGCAACCGCCCCCGCGGCCGGCCGCTCCTCAGCCCCGAACGCTCGCTCGGCTCCGTCGTAAAACTCCTCAGCCGCAGCCCCGACTACACCGACGCCTACAACGCCTGGCTCGACACCATCCCGCGCTACATCCGCGACATCGTCCTCATCATCAAGCGCGCCCACAAACCCGAGTGGCGCGGCGACTGGCGCCGCCACTACAACGTCGACACGATCAACGGCCGTCCCGGCAACGAGCTCAAATACCACCGCGAGAAAATCCTCACGCACTACCTCCGCGTCGGCTTCACGCCCGACGGCAGTTGGCGCACGTTCACCCTGCGCAAGGACTTCCTCCCCGCCGTGAAAATCCAGGCCGAAGACGACATCACGGCCTCCGTCGTCGTGCCCCGCCCCGCGCTCACCGGCCTGCCCTCGTCGGCGGGCGAAGTCACCGCGCTGAAATTCGTCCACAACTGCGAACGCGAGCTCTTCCAACGCCCCGACGACGCCATCGTGCGCGGCTACGATCAGCGCACCGAGCGCGACTTCGCGCGGCCCGGAAATTTCTTCTCCAACTACGAACCCCTCGACCGCGCCACCGCGCAAAACATTGTCGAGGACACCCTCGGCTTCGACGCCTTCACCGCCCCCGTGCGCGCGATCTTCGGCGACTTCGTCGGCACGCCCGGGCCGGCGTTTCTCGCCTCGCCGGCGCACCCGCGGCTCGTCGACGGCAAACCCTCGAAAAACCCCCGCTACCTCCAAAACCGCCCCGACCTCGAGGACCCGCGCACGACCTACCTCGCGCACACCGGCGCGCGCCTCTATCGCCGCCTCGCCGCCGACGCGCCGGCGCATTTCCCCGTCGGCGCCGTGCTCATGGGCCGCCGCCTCAACCCGCCCGAGCCCGGCGTAAAACCCCTCTGCGTCTACGGCCCGATCCATTACCAGGAGTTGCCGGAAGCCTTCATGGATCTGATCGCGAGCCTCACCGGCAAATCGCCCTCGACCACCGGCGCCGGCTCGGAAGGCGCGCTCACGAAAGGCCCCTTCAACGCCCTCCCGCCCATCCACGATCTTAACGCCGCGCTCGTCTCCGCGATCCTCACGGAGCTGCCGATGTTCTCCTCCGCCGCCGGCTGGGTCGGCCCGCGCTACCGCGTCGATCACGACATCTCGCTGCTCGTCCCCGAAATCTGGGCGCGCATGTCCGCCACGGAGCGCGCCGCGAAATTCCTCATCGACCACGGCTACCTCGAGCGCTGCGCGGACTGGACCCACGACGGCCGACCCGTGCTCGCGAGCCGTCTCGGCTGGCGCGTGACGGGACGGTTCGTGCAGACGTTCTGCGGCCGCGTGCTCGGCAACCCGAGCACGCTCTTCGACGAGGACATGCTGCGCCCCGAGAAACAGGACGCCGCCGTCTTCGCCGAAGGCATGGACAACATCTGCGCCGCCATGCGCGCCGCCGCCGCGTGCTACTTCGCCGACGGCTCCGTCGCGCAAGCCGTGCCGCCGCTGCGGGCGCTTCTCCACGTGATGCACGACGGCGCGTGGGAAGGACGCGGCGCGGACGATGCCGGCTTCCGCGCGCTCTTCACGCGCGAAGCCGTGCTCGCGAGCGACTGGTATCGCCAGCGCCTCGCCGCCCAACAACGCCACGACCGCGCCTATTGGGAAAATGGTCTGCGTTACCTCGAGAAATTCCTCAGCCGCCCCACCTACGCCGACATCGCCGCCCAACTCGACATCAAGCGCCGCCGAGACCGCGCCCACGTCGCCGCGACCGCCGCCCGCCAACCCGACTACGCCGAAAAACTCGCCGGCACCCTCGGCCTCGACCCCGCCCTCGTGCCGCACGCCGCCGCCAAGGCGCCGGCTCCGTGATACCCGCGCGGTCGCCCTACGCGACGGGCGGGAGCGTCGCGTCCGAGGTAGGGCAGGGTCTCTGACCCGCCCTCGTGCGTGATGGGATGTTCGCAGCCGGCCTCATGCAGTTGAGAGCCGAGAGCCCGATCCTCGGAGCGCGGGCTCGGATTCGGAGGTGTCTTGACGGAGTTCACCGTTTGGTTTTGCTCTCAGCTCTCGGCTCTGAGCTCTGGGCTGAATCGTTCCGGCTCAGGGCGGGTCACAGACCCTGCCCTACCTCGAACCGCGCCTGAGCGACTCCCCACCGCCTCCGCCGGCTATTTCCATCCGCGTTTTTTTCCGCGCCCTCCGCGGAAAAAAACGCCCGCTCACCCGTGCCCGAGCTTCCGGTATTTGATCCGGTGAGGCTGGTCGGCGTCTTTGCCCTTCCGACGGCGGAAATCCTCAAGGTAGGAGGAGTAGTTGCCGTTGAACCATTGCACCGTGCTGTCGCCCTCAAACGCCAGGATGTGCGTCGCCACGCGGTCGAGGAACCATCGGTCGTGCGACACCACGACGGCGCAGCCCGCGAAATTTTCCAGGCCTTCCTCCAGCGCGCGGATGGAGTTTACGTCGAGGTCGTTCGTCGGCTCGTCGAGGAGGATGAGGTTGGCGCCGCTCTTGAGCAGGCGCGCGAGGTGGACGCGATTGCGCTCACCGCCGGAGAGAATACCGACCTTCTTCGACTGGTCCGCGCCGGTGAAGCCGAACTGCGCGCAATACGCGCGCGAATTCACCTCGCGCCCCGGCAACCGCATGATTTCCTCGCCGCCGCTGATCGCCTGCCAGATCGTCTCGGTGTCGGGCAGCGAGTCGCGCGACTGATCGACGTGCGCGAGCTTCACGGTCTCGCCGACGCGCAGCGTGCCGCCGCCGGGCTGCTCTGCGCCGATGATGAGGCGGAAGAGCGTGGTCTTGCCCGCGCCGTTGGGACCGATGACGCCCACGATACCGCCGGGCGGGAGCGAGAAGTTCACGTCCTCAAACAGCACGTTGTCGCCGTAGCTCTTCGCGAGCTGCTTCGCCTCGACGACGAGCGCGCCCAGCCGCGGTCCCGGCGGGATCATGATTTCAAATTCCTTCTCCTTCTCGGTGACGTTTTCCTTGAGCATCTTCTCGTAGGCGTTGATGCGCGCCTGGCCCTTGGCCTGCCGCGCCTTCGCGCCGGAGCGGATCCACTCCAGCTCGCGCGCCATCGCCTTGGAACGCTTGTCCTCCGTGCGCTGCTGCACCGCCGCGCGCGCCTGCTTCTGCTCGAGCCACGAAGAATAGTTGCCCTTCCACGGAATCCCGTGCCCGCGATCGAGCTCGAGGATCCACTGCGCGACGTTGTCCAAGAAATAGCGGTCGTGCGTCACCGCGATGACCGTGCCCTCGTAGCGCGCGAGGTGCTGCTCGAGCCAGTGGACGCTCTCGGCGTCGAGGTGGTTGGTCGGCTCGTCGAGCAGGAGAATCGACGGCTTCTGCAAGAGCAGCCGCGCGAGCGCGACGCGGCGGCGCTCGCCGCCGGAAAGTTTGTCCACGAGCGCATCACCGGGAGGGCAGCGCAGCGCGTCCATCGCCTGCTCGATCAGCGGCGTAACGTCCCACGCGCCGAGCGCATCGATCTTTTCCTGCAGCGCGCCCTGGCGGTTTGCGATTTTGTCTTTCTCGTCGTCGGTCGCCGCCGCGCTCAACTCATCCCACGTCGCATCATAGGCCGCCGTGAGATCGGTCAGGTGCTTCACGCCCTCTTCGACGCTCGCGCGCACGGTCGAGCCCGGCGTGAGCTGCGGCTCCTGTTCGAGAAACCCGATGGAATAGCCCGGCTCGAAATGCAGCCGCCCGTCGATGTCGGTGTCGCGCCCGGCGAGGATGCGGAGAAGCGAGGATTTGCCGGAGCCGTTGAACCCGAGCACGCCGATCTTCGCGCCGTAGTAAAACGAGAGGGAGATATCGCGGAGGATCTCCTTGCGCTCGATCTTCTTCGAGACGCCGAGCATGGAAAAAATGATCGTGGGGGCTGCGTCGGGTTTGGCCATGCGCGGGAGGTTTTAGGGATTTGTCGCGGTTTCAAGCCGCGCGAGCCCCGCGAGCGCCTCGTCGCGGTCCGCGCCGCACATCGTTTCCGTCGGCCGGAGGCTCGCGCACACCGCCGGCCGCTCCGGGCGCCCGAAGATCGCGCAGCGGAAATCCGGGAGCAGTTGCACGCACGGGATGCCGGCCGGCTTGCCATGCGGCATCCCGGGGATCGGCGAAGAAATCGAGGGCGCGATGCAGCACGCGCCGCAACCGGGGCGACAGTCCATCGCATGACAATCGGAACCGCGCCGTCCCACGCAACGGACTTATCGAGCGACGCGCGCGCCCGCCGCCTACCGCGAAAACAAGATTGATTCGCCCCGCGCCGCCTCTCACGTTCCCGCCTCCCATCGGGGACGCTTAGCTCAGTTGGTTAGAGCACCTGCTTCACAC
>JBEANZ010000082.1:0-3121 GCA_041165185.1 Verrucomicrobiota bacterium
GGCTCCGCGCGCGCGTCTCCGCCCCGCTCCACCCCTCCCCATGAAGATTCGTTTCCTCCTCGCCGCGCCGGCGCTGCTCGCGTCGGCCGCCGTCGCCGCCGAGTTGCCCGCCGGCGCCACGCCCGTGCTCGCCGCCATGCGCGCCGAGCTCGATCACTCGCTCGCCGCGCTCAAGGCGCAGCCGGCCCCGCCGTATTTTCTCAGCTACGAAATCACCGAGACGCGCCGCACGGCCGTGAGCAGCTCGTTCGGCGCGCTGGTCGCGAGCAGCGAGGGCACGGGCCGCGTGCTCGACATCGACTTGCGCGTCGGCAGCCCCGCGCTCGACAACACCCACGCCATCCGCGGCGCGGGCGGGTTCGGCGGCGGCGGGAGCGGCGGCGCCTCGATCGCGGTGGACGATGCGCCGGAGGCGATTCGCGCGACGCTTTGGTATCAGACGGACCGGCGCTACAAGTCCGCCGTCGAGCAGCTCACGCGCGTGAAGGCCAACGTGCAGGTGAAAATCGACGAGGAGGACAAGTCCGCCGACTTCGCCACCGAGGCGGCGCACAGCTACGCGGAGAAGCCGTTGGCGTATGCCGTCGACCGGAAGAAACTCGAGGAACGCGTGCGCCGGTTCACGGCCCCGTTCGCCGCCAACCCCCGCATCTACTCCGCCCAGGCCTCGATCAGCGTGGGCGTCGAGACGCGCTGGTATGTGAACAGCGAGGGCACGCTCCTCCAGACCTCGCAGCCCGGCTGCCGCATCTCCGTCACGGCGACCACGAAGGCCGACGACGGCATGGACCTGCCGCGCTTCCAAACCTACTTCGCGTTTCGCCCCGAGCAGTTGCCCTCGGACGAGGTCGTGCTGGCCGACGTGAAAAAAATCCTCGCCGATCTCGACGCGTTGCGCACGGCGCCGCTCGTCGATCCCTACACGGGGCCGGCGATCTTGTCGGGGCGCGCGGCGGGGGTGTTTTTCCACGAGGTGTTCGGCCACCGCATCGAGGGCCACCGGCAGAAACGCGCGGAGGAAGGCCAGACGTTCAAGAAAATGCTCGGGCAGAAACTGCTCCCGGAAACCTTCACCGTCTTCTGCGATCCCAACGTCCCGCGCTACGGCGGCACCGAGCTCGGCGGCCACTATCTCTACGACAACCAGGGCGTGAAGGCGCAGCGCGTGCCGCTCATCGACGCGGGCGTGTTCACTGGCTTCCTCATGGCGCGCATCCCGATCGACGGGTTTCCGGCGTCGAACGGCCACGGGCGCAAGGCCACGGGCGCGTCCGTCGTCTCGCGCCAGTCGAACCTCATCGTCGAGGTCGCGAAACCGGTGTCGCACGCGGCGTTGAAGGCGGAGCTGCTCAAGCTCGTCGCCGAGCAGAAGAAACCCTACGGCCTGCTCTTCGACGACATCGAGGGCGGCTTCGCGCTCACGGGCCGCTCGCAGCCCAACGCGTTCAACGTGCAACCAATTCTCGTTTACCGCGTGTTTCCCGACGGCCGCGAGGAACTCGTGCGCGGCGCGGACTTCATCGGCACGCCGCTCTCGGCCTTCAGCAAGATCGTCGCGGCCGACGATGCGCCGGGGATTTTCAACGGCGTGTGCGGCGCGGAGTCCGGCTGGGTGCCGGTGTCCGCGATCTCGCCGGCGCTGCTGCTCTCGCAGGTCGAGGTGCAGAAAAAGGAGAAATCCCAGGAACGCCTGCCGCTGCTCGCGGCGCCGGGAGGTGCCCAATGAAACCGTCGCACTCATTCGCGTTGATCGGGAAAATCTTCCGCGTCGCCGCGCTGCTCTCGGGATTCGCGGGCGTAATTCTTACGCCGCTCGCCCATGCGGCGACGGCCGCCGCCGCGGCGCCCGACGCGGTGGATCGCGCGATGCGCGATGAACTCGCGCGCTCGATGGCGCAGCTCAAGATCGAGAATCTCGAGGCGCCGTATTTCATTTCCTATCGGATGACCGATGCGGCGTCACAGAGCGTCGGCGCGCAATTCGGGAGCACGCTCGGGCGCTCGGAGGGACGCGGCCGCCGCGTGATCATCGAGGTGCGCGTGGGCTCGCCGACGTTTGACAACACCAACTTCCAGTCCGCGAGCGGCGGCGGCACGGTGTCGACCTCGCTCCCGACCGACGACGACTACGCGGCGTTGCGCCGGCACCTCTGGCTCGCGACGGACCGCGCCTACAAGGGTGCGGCCGAGCAGTTCTCGCGGAAGAAGGCCGCGCTCCAAAACAAGACGCGCACGGAGACGCTCCCGGATTTCACGCCGGAGCCGCCCGTGGTCGTGACCGACCTGCACCCCGCCCCCACGATCAATCTCGATCGGGCGGAGGGGTTGGCGCGCCGGCTCTCGGCGCTGTTTCGCGAGACGCCCGCCGTCGATCTCTCGGGCGTGAGCGTGGGGTTCAACTCCGAGCTGACGCGCTACGCCAACACCGAGGGCGGGGCGTTTCGCCGCGAGGAATCGCAAATCACGCTGGTCGTCGCGGCGGCGACGCAGGCCGTCGACGGCTTCCCGCTCGACGATCATTTGGCGGTCTTCGCGCGGACGTGGGAGGCGTTGCCGACCGAAGCGGCGCTGACCGACGCCGTGCGCGAGCTCGGGCGGCGGCTCGCGGCGCAGCGTGACGCGGCGCTCCTCGAGCAATACAACGGCCCCGTGCTCTTTGAAGGTCAGGCGGCGGCGGAAATTTTCTCGCAGGTCTTCGCGCCGCTGGTCGGCGCCCGCCCGCGCCCGATGGTGGACGGCGGACGCGGCCGCGGCCCGACGGGCGGCGGGACGACGGAGAATCCGTTTCTCGATAAGCTCGGCGCGCGCGTGCTGCCGGACTTTTTCACCGTCACCGACGATCCCACGATCAACACGCTCAACGGCACGCCGCTCTTCGGCGACGCGCGCATCGACGACGAAGGCGTGCCCTCGCGCAAGGTGACGCTCGTCGAGAAAGGCCGGCTCAAGACGCTGCTCGTCTCGCGCGCGCCGGTGCGCGGCGTGAGCCGCAGCACGGGCAGCGCGCACGGCGGCAGCCCGCTGCCGAGCAACCTCCTCGTGACGGCGGCGGACGGGCTCGACGCGGTGGCGCTCAAGGCGGAGCTGCTCAAGCTCGTCGAGCAGCGCGGCAAGGACTACG
>JBEANZ010000083.1:0-3351 GCA_041165185.1 Verrucomicrobiota bacterium
CGCCGGAGAGGGTGAAACCGAAGCGCTTGTTGACGGGCACGACCCACGAGAAATCGAGGCCGGGGTGGATCTTGTAGGTCTTGTCGCGGATGGGGCCGGGGGTCTTGCGGAGGCTTTTCTCGGCGTCGCGAAACATCCAATAGACACTGCCGTTGAAGACCGGCCGCGAACGCTCAAAGGCCCCGCGCGGCACGAGGTTGACGCCGCCGGCGAGCGCGGAGCCGGGCGACTCGGGGGTGGGGGAGTTGTAGACCTCGATGCGCGAGATGTTGTTGATCGAGACCTGCTCGAGCTCGACGGTGCGGCTCGTGCCGGAGGAGGCGGCGCTCGAGAGCGCGAAGCCGCCGATGGTGACGGGGACGTTGTTCGACGGCGCGCCGCCGAGGGAAATCGTGCGGGCATCGCCCCCGCCGTAGTCCATGCTGATGCCGGGGATAAACTTGAGGAACTCACCGACATTGCCCTCGGCGATCTGGCCGAATTCGTCGGCGGAGAGGACGTTCATCATGTTCGCGGCGAAGCGCTGCTCGTTGATGGCGATGGCGGCGCCGTCCATCTCCTTCGAGGCGCCGACGACGAACTCCGCGAGCTTGATGGCGCCGGTGTCCTTGTCGCGGACGGAGGATTTTTGCGTGGCGGCGAGGCTGAAGTCGCGCTGCACCGTCTCGCCCGCCGCGACGGCGACGGTCTCGGCCTGCACGTCGAGCCCCGTGAAAAACACGCGGACCTTCGCCGCCCCCGCCGGCACGCCCGAGAAGCGATACTGCCCCGAGGAATCGGTGAACGTCTCCAGCCGCGTGCCATCGATGGTGATGCGCGCGCGCTCGATGTATTCGCCGCTGCGGGTGTTGAACACGCGCCCCTCGATCGTGCCCGTGGCGGCGGCGGCGGCCGCCTGGGCGCGCGCCGGTGTGGGCGCGAGGAAAACAGCGGCCGCGAGCCACGCGCCGATGACGCCCGCAGGCGCGAAGGCGCGGAGAAACCGAGAAAACACGGGGCGGCGCAGGGTGGGGAGGGTCAGGTTCATGGGAAAAAACGCGCGGCGGCAGGAGCGGCCGAGCGGCGACGAAAACAACAGGGTGGGGGAGTGCGAGGTGACGGACGGCCCCGCGAACGAAGCCCTCCGCCTCGACGCTGACAGCGCGCCCGCGCGCGGTGCAACGCGCAAAATTTTTCCGAGCGCACGGCGCGTCGCCTCCACCGGCGCGCGCCGACGCACCGCCTCCGGCCGGCGGGCGAGAAAGGGGCTCGTCCGGGTCGCTGCGGGCTTCGCGGACGCGAATGCCGGTTGCGTCCCGTGTGCGCCGCGCGCACAACGCCGCCACCCGAAATCATCCCCATGAAAACCCGCCTGCGTTTTGCCGCCCTCGTTTCGCTTTCCCTCGCGCTCCTCGGCGCCGCCCGCGCCGCCGACATCGACGGCCAATGGATCGCCGAGTTTGAGAGTCAGGTGGGGCACACCAAGTGCGTCTTTGTGCTTAAGGCGGATGGCGAAAAACTCACCGGCAAGGCCACCACCGAGCGCGCGCAACTGGGCAAGACCGAGACCGAAATCACGGCCGGCAAGATCGCGCAGGGCGAGGTGGCGTTTACCGAGACGGTGAAAATCCAGGACCGCGAGGTCGTGATCGAATACAAGGGGACGCTCGTCGGCGACGAGTTGAAGCTCCACCGCAAGGTGGTCGACCTCGCGGACTACGACATCGTGGCGAAGCGGGTGAAAGTGGTGGCGAAGTGAGGAGATTTTTCGCCGGTTGATTCCTGGCGGTGTTTCAGGCTCCCGGAACGAGCGAACGGCGCGTGGGGTGGCGCGAGCACGACTTGGACGAACTCCCCCTTCCGGTCGGCCGGGTGCCGACGAGATAGATGACCGGGTCGATGACGACGACCTCGCCGTCGCCATCGAGGAAAACATTCTCGTCGTGCAAGTCTTCGACCAAGATTCCTTCGGGATGCCGGTAGTCGTCGTGGCGCGTGCGTTCGAAACCCAGCCGCCGCATGAACGCCTCGACTTCGGCGCGGCTGGCTCCGCGTTGGGCGCGCACCGCCGGCTGCGACATGACGGGCCACAATTCGTCTTGGTGTTCGACAAATCCCTCGAAGCGCAAGGGTGCGCCCGGGAAGAGCAGGTTGTGCAACGCGAGCCGGTCGAAGAAGTCGGCGTAGCTGAGATGGAAGCTGAGGTTGTTGCGCTTGAAAACGCGTCCGGCCTCCAAAAACACATCGTTCTCCTGTCCGCCGATCGAACCCTGCTCGATCCACTGGTGCTCAAATGCGGCGTTGTCCAACCGTCGACGTTTCCGGCGAGCCCACTCAAGCAAGACTGCCGCCTCGCGCCGCTTTAGCTCGCGGATTGCAGCGGGCGGCTGCCGCGCCGAAGACGGCTCACCTGCTGCATGAACTCCGCGGGCGACATCGGCCGCCGCTTGGAGCGCCGTGCCGCGGACGCTTTCATACGCTTGCAGTAGGCGCGGTGGAAGGCGTTGAGGCATGGGCTGGGAGTCATCGCGGGCATGGTAGCACCGTCGTCAACCACGGAGGGAAACAACGCCGCCGGCGGGTGCGTGGGTGTTGGCTTGCTCACGTCCCATACAGCCGATCCCCGAAATCGCCGAGGCCGGGGAGGATGTATTTTTTCGCGTTGAGGGCGCGGTCGTGCGCGGCGGTGTGGATCACGGTGCCGGGGTGTTGGCGTTCCACTTCGGCGGCGCCTTCGGGGCTGCTCACGATGCAGACGAGCGTCGGGGCGACGGCGCCTTTTTCCTTCGCGACCGCGATCGCCTGCGCTGCGCTGCCGCCGGTCGCGAGCATGGGGTCGACGATGAAGACGCGGCGGCCGGTGAGGGGCGGGAGTTTGCAGTAGTAGTTGCGCGCGACGGCGGTGGCGTGGTCGCGTTCGAGGCCGAGGTAGCCGACGCTCACGTCGGGAAAAATGTCCGTGAACGGCTGCACCATCCCGAGGCCCGCGCGGAGAATTGGGATGACGACGAGGGGTTGGTGCGCGAGCACGCGGCCGGTCAGGGGCTCGAGCGGGGTTTCGATTTCTTTCGGCTCGGTGGGGATGTCGGCGGTGGCCTCGATGGCGAGGAGGAGGCTGATTTGGTAGGCGAGCGTGCGGAAGGTCGCGGGCTTCGTGGTCTGATCGCGCAGGTGCGTGATGATGTGCGCGGCGAGCGGGTGGGAGAGGACGTGGAGCGGCATTGGGGGGGGAGGATTTTCGATTTTGGATTCTCGATTTTCGATTGGGGAGCGGGGCGGAGCGGGGCGAGTGATTCGAGGCGCGCGATGGCTGTGCGTAGGCTGCGAGCTTGCTCGCGCTTGTTTGCGGATGGCGGAGCGCCTGCAAGCAGG
>JBEANZ010000084.1:0-4322 GCA_041165185.1 Verrucomicrobiota bacterium
CAACCGCCGCCGCGCCGCACGGCGCGCTTTGATCGTGACGCCCCCGGCGCGCCTCCTACGGTCGCGGCATCCCCGTCGGCCTCCGCCGATTCTTGCTCCCCAACCCCCGCTCGTTTCCGCCATGCACTCCGTGGTTTCTCCCCTGTTTTCTGTCCGGCGCGCGGCGCTGTTATTCGCGCTGTCGTCCGCTGTTCTCTCCGCGCAAGTCGCGCCGACAGCTGTGTCCGCACCCACCACTCAGGCCACCACGTCGGCGGTCGCGCGCCCGTCCGATTCCGCCGATGTCGTCGAACTCTCCCCCTTTCAGGTCAACACCGCGAAGGACACCGGCTACGTCGCCGAAAACTCCCTCGCCGGTTCGCGCATCAACACCAAGCTCCGCGACACTCCCGGCTCCGTCTCCGTTTTCACGAAGGAGTTCCTCGACGACCTCGCCATCGGCGACATCAAGCAGCTCACCGAATACACCGTAAACACCGAGGTCGACACCCAGGCGCGCGTCGCCGGCACGGGGCAAAACGCGTTCATCAACGCGCAGAATCTCAACGGCAACATCCTCACGCGCGGCATCTCCGCGAGTCAGGGCCTCGACCTCTTCGTCGCCATCGGGCCGGGCGACGGCTACCGCATCGGCCGCTACGACGACAGCCGCGGTCCCAACAGCATCCTCTTCGGCATCGCGGCCGTCGGCGGCATCATCAACCAGACCTCGAAGACCGCGCGCACCGATCGCGACGCGGGCACGTTGCGCTACGGCTTCGGCTCGTGGGCGCGCAGCCGCGTGGAGTTCGACGCCAATCTCGTCCTCGCGAAAAAAAAACTCGCCTTCCTTGTCGCCGCCGTGGACCAGAAAAACGCCGGTTGGCGCAACTTCGATTTCAACGACAAGAAGCGCATCTACGCCTCCATCGTCGCGCGCCCCACCGCGCGCCTCACGCTCACCGCGATGGGCGAGACCGGCCGCGATTTCCTCGCCATCATGCGCAGCGGCATCGAGGCCGAGGAAATGCTCGCTTGGTATGACAACCGCGCCGCCCGCGGCGTCGACGCCGTCACCGTCACGCCTACCACCGCGCTCCCCGCCGCCGCGCAGATCGCCCTCGGCGTCACCGGCCGCAACGGCGCCAGCGGCGGCCTCAACCACCGCCTCACGCTCATCGAAAATTCCGGCCAGTTCTTCGATGCCATCGGCACCTATCTCTCCGGCACCTACAACAACGCCGCCGTGCGCAGCCCCGACGGCCTCGCCGGTCGCACCGGCGGCACGCTCCGCCTGAGCGACCCGCGCCTCTACCCGTATTTCAACAACGCCTCCGGCCCCGGCATGGATCGCGTGCAGGGCGTCACGAACCACACGCTCTCCGCCGACTACCGCCTCGCCCGCAACCTCCACTTCAACCTCGCGCACAACTACCAGCAGACCCGCGCCGTGCTCCACCTGATGGTCAACGCGAGCCCCGTCCTCCGCGGCGATCCGAACCGCACGCTCGGCCTCAACGGCCCCGCCAATCCCTTCGCCGGCCGCCTCTACTTCGACGGCGACTGGCGCCGCGACATCCACGATCGCGACTACCGCGAGACGCGCGCCTCGCTCTCCTACGCGTTCGAGCCCAAGCCGCGCTGGCTCGGCCGCCACCAAGCCGTCGCCCTCGTCTCGCGCTCGCGCGATTTCGACACGCGCGCCAACTCCTGGCTCGTCCTCGCCGGCCGCCCCTTCAGCACCGACGCGCAAAACGCGAACAACCGCCTCCTCGTCCGCAATTATCTCACCGAGGGAAACTATTCCACCTACCGCGTCGGCGACTGGCGCTCGCTCCCGCGGCAGATCACGTTTCTCGGCCAGACCTACGGCACCGCCTACGCCAACGACGCCGCCAGCGGCACCAACGCCGGCGCGATCCAAAACACCGACGCGATGCTCGCCGCCCTCCAGAGCCATTTCTGGCACGACCGCATCGTCACCACGCTCGGCGCGCGCGAAGACCGCGCCACGCTCACGCAGCTCGGCTACGCCAACGACCCCGTGATCGGCGACATCGTCGACTTCGATCCGGCGAAGCGCACCTCGAACTCGTTCCAAGGCCGCACGCACAGCGCGGGCCTCGTCGTGCACGTGACCGACTGGCTCTCGCTGCTCGCCAACCGCTCGAACAACTCCGGCATCCCGTCCTTCAACCGCACGGTGTTTCCCGACGGCAAACTCGCCCCCGCACCGAAAGGCGAGGGCCGCGACCTCGGGCTCGGCCTCGATTTGTTCGGCGGCAAAGTCACCGCCAAGCTCGCCTACTTCGAGTCGAGCGAGGTCGGCGCCTCCGGTGCCAACGGCGCCGCCGCGATGGTCGCGCGCAATCTGCGCGTGCTCGATGCGTTCGCCTCCGTGCTCGCCGTCCCCGGCGGACCCTACACGCCCGCACAGTGGCAGACGCTCACGCGCCCGCTCAACCCCAACGTCACGGGCAACCTCTCCGACTTCGTCTCCTCCGGCTACGAGGCGCGCATCACCGCCAACCTCACGCGCAACTGGCGCCTCCTCTTCAACTACTCCTACACCGACTCCTCGCGCGCCCACCTCCACGACGAGACGATCGCGTGGTATGGCTTCAAGAAAGACGCCGCCGGCCTCGCGATCCCCGGCGCGAGCCAGAACGCCGCCGGCCAATGGATCGTGGACCCCGCCGCGTATCTCCCCGGCGGCACGCTCGCCAAGTGGCTCGAGTTCGCCGCGCAACGCCCGGGCGCCGCGCTCGGCACGCTCACCACTTCCAGCAGCATCACGGTCGCGCAGGAAATCTACAACCTCGCGACCAGCGACATCAACGACAGCAAACTCGACTTCGAAAAACGCTGGGGCCTGCGCCCGCACAAGCTGAGCGTGTTCACCGCCTACGATTTCAAGGAAGGCCGCCTGCGCGGTTTCTCGACCGGTGCCGGCTGGCGCTGGCGCAGCGCCAACATCATCGGCACCGACACGACCAGCCGGGAGATCAAGGGCCGCCCGCTCTCCTACATCGACCTGATGCTGCGCTACGCCACGAAATTCAAATCGCTCCCCGGCACCGTGAATTTCCAAGTCAACGTGAGCAACGCCTTCAACAACGCCGACCCCGTCCCCACGCGCCTGCTTACCAACGATCTCAGCTATCAGTTACCCGGCGGCCGCGGCACCCCCTACGGCCGCCTCGATCTCGTGGACCCGCGCGAAGTGCGCTTCACGACGACATATTCGTTTTGAACACGGCCTCTCTTTTGCCGCCAAAATCTTTTGCCACCGAAAACACAGAGCCGAGCCACCGCGTTCACGGCTTTCCGGTTTGGTTTTCCTTGTAGGGGCGTGGCTCGTCCACGCCTTCCGGGAAAGGGCGCGGACGAGCCGCGCCCCTACCCAAACCGGAGAGCCCAGCCGCTGCGTTCCCCGCGCGGCGAGTCCGCCTCTGAACTCAATCGTCGGAGGGGCATGGCCACAAAAAACACGAAAAGGCACAAAAAAAGACCTTCTGATTTTTGTGCCTTCTTGTGCTTTTTGTGGCCATCTGCCTTGGAAAAATTCCCCGCGACACGGCGCGACCCGCGAATCAAGAACGCCCTAATTCGGAGTCGCTTCGGCCTGTTTGGCTCCGTGTCCTCTGTGGCCAAGCTCCGTGGCCACTGTGACTGCTACCTTGGTTTTCCCTAAACTTTACCCTCGCCCCATGCCCCGCCTCCTCGCCGTTCTCGTTCTCCTCTCCGCCTCCGCTACCTCGGCCCTCGCCGCGGACCGCCCGCTCAACGTCCTCTTCATCACCGCGGACGACATGAACGCCGACTCCCCCGGCTGGATGGGCAACCCGCTCAAGCTCACGCCCACGCTCGACCGCTTCGCCGCCTCGGCGCACCGCTTCGTCAACCAGCACGTCACCGCGCCCATCTGCCAGCCGTCGCGCTCGGCGTTCATGAGCGGCCGCGTGCCGCACCACAACGGCGCGCTCGGCTTCGAGCCCATGCGCGAAGGCACGCCGTCGCTCGTCACCGTGTTACGCGGCGCCGGGTATTTCGCGGCCGGCATCAACAAACTCCCGCACATGATGCCCGAGACGAGTTTCCCGTGGGACCTGAAGTTCATGGGCTCCGGCAAAAATCCCGACCTCATCGGCCAGCAAACGCGCGACGCCATCGCCGCCGCGCAGCGGGCCGCGAAACCGTTTTTTATCAACTGCAACATCACCGACCCGCACCGCCCGTTCTACGGCTCCGAGCAGGGCGCCGCGCGCAAGCAGAAGAAGTCCGCGAAAAAATCCGCCGACCCCGATGCCGAGGGCGGCGAGGACAAGGAGGGCATCCTCGAG
>JBEANZ010000085.1:0-4471 GCA_041165185.1 Verrucomicrobiota bacterium
ACGTGACCTCGCCACGCACGGGGCGCGTGAAGGGTTGGATTGGGAGCAGGTCGGGCAACGGCATTCGTTTCCAGCGTCGGGGCGCGAGGCGGTTTCGCCAAGGCAAAGTTTCAGAGATGACTCAGCACGTTGTAGATAATTTCGAGCGTCGCTTCGGCCAAGCCGCCGCCAAGTTCCGCGAGACACGATTCAACCGTGGTCCGTTGTCCAACGAGGCCGACGCCCGCAAAACCACCGCCGATGGCGCCAAGCGCGCAACTGATCACCACGCTTCCGCCATTGCTGAAAATCACCACGGCGGGGACAATGAACAAGAGCCCGAACCCCACGAGGCAGGCGCGCTTCCACGGCGGGACGCGTTGAATCCGGAGAGCGAGCAACTCCTCGCGCGTGAGTGTCTCCTTCCCTGATTTCCGCAGTGCGCGGCGGGCGGCGCGCAGCGCCACGCGTTCGATGTAGCGCGCGCGGCGTTCGGCGTTCACGGCGTGGGGCGGAACTGGTCGCGGTAGGCTTTGCCGCGTTCGAGGCGGGCGGTGACTTCGGGGTAGTCGCGGTTGGCGAGCGCGGTGCGCAGGCCGTGGAGTTCGTCCTCGAACTGGCCGAGGGCGCGGAGGACTTCGTCGCGGTTTTGTTCGAGGATTTCGCGCCAGATGGTCGGGTCGCTCGCGGCGATGCGCGTGGTGTCGCGGAGGCCGCCGCCAGCGTGGTTGCGCCAGGCGGGATTTTTTTTCGCGAGGAACGAGCAGAGCGTCGTCGCAAGCAACTGCGGGAGGTGGCTGATGTGGGCGACGATTTCGTCGTGGGCGTCGGGTGCGACCGTCACGGGCTCGGCGCCGAGGGCGTGCCAGAATTCCACGACGGCGGCGGTCGCGGCGGGCGCGGTGGTGGCGAGCGGTGTGACGAAACACGTGCGGCGCTCGAAGAGTTTTTCGGAGGCGTTTTCCCAACCGGTTTTCTCGGAGCCGGCCATCGGGTGGGAGCCGACGAACGCGTTGCGCGGCGCGAGCGCGGCGTGCGCGAGACGGCAAATCTCGGCCTTCACGCTGCCGACATCGGTGACGATGGCGCCGGGCGCGAGGGCCGGCGCGATCTGCTGCGCGAGGGGGACGATCTGGTTTACCGGCGCGGCGATGACGACGAGTGTGGCGCCGCGCACGGCGTCGGCAGGGGTGTCGGCGACGGCGTCGCACCAGGGTTGCGCGCGGAGCGCGAGGCGCGCCTCGGGGCGGCGCGCCCAGAGCACGATGCGCTCCGCCGCGCTGCGCACGCGGGCGGCGCGCGCGACCGATCCGCCGAGGAGACCGGGGGCGAGGATGGCGAGTTGGACGACGGCGGGCACGGGCGGCGAGCGACGCAAAATCGCCCGGCGCTGTCGAGCGGGGATGCGTTGCGTTTTCCGCGCGCGGAATTTTCCTGCGCCGTCATGGACTACGTGCCCAAGTGGAGGGAGCGCCTTGAGGAGGCGAAGCGCTTTGTCGGCCCGGCGATCGCGGGGGCGGTCGTGCTCGCGCTGGCGGCGTGGCTCGTGTGGCACGAGGTGCTGCCACGCGCGGCGGCGCGGCGCGGCGTGACCGAGGCGCCGAAGGACGCGGCCGCGCGGCTCCGTTTGGAGGAGAAAATTTCCGCGGAGGTCGCGACGCTCGAGCGTGACTACAAACTGGCCGTCGAAACCGGCGCGAGCGAGGCCACCGTCGCGGCGCTGCTCGACGCGGCGATCGAGAAGCAGCGCGGGCTCGTGCGGCTCGCGCCGGCGGACGCGACCGAGCCGGCGGCACGACTGGTGCGGCTCGAGGCGGCGCGCGGCTCGCTGCGTTCCAAGATAGCCTCGATTCGCAGCGAGACCGCCGAGCAGGCGGCGCAGGCGGCGAGGAAACTCGGGAAAAACGCGGAGGCGCTGGAGAAACTACGCGAAGCCTGGCGCCTGCAACGCGAGGCCAACGAGCGCGCCGCCACCGTCGCGCTCAAGGATCTGCCGCGGGAATCGCGCTTGCTCCTCGCCGTGACCGAGGCGGAAGCCGCGCCCGCGCGCGACGCGGCACGGGCCTCCCTCGCGCTGGCCCACGCCGCCGCCGCGCGCGAGCGCTGGGACGAAGCGCTGGCCGCCTTCAGCGAGGCGCGAAAAGCGCAGGTCGACCTGAACGCCCGCCACGCCGGCACGCGGATCGCGGATCTCGGGTTGGTCGCGGAAATTGACGCCGAGATCGCCACGTTGAAGGCGGCGGGGCTCGCGGCGACCACGGTGGCGCGCGAACGCGAGGCCAACGCCGCGCTCGCCGCCGGGCGCGTCGCGGACGCCGCCGCCGCACTGGCCGCCGCCGCCGCCGCCCAACGCGAGATCAACGAGAAATTTCCGCGGAGCCGGTTCGTCGCCGCGACGCGGGCGGACGAGCTGGACGTGCGCCGGCAGACGGCGCTCGCGGCGGCGCCGCTGAAACAGGCCGCCGCGCTCGACCGCGAGGCGGCGGAACATCTACGGCGACGGCAGGGCGCGCTCGCCGGCCAGCGGCTGCGGGCGGCGGCCGAATTGCTCGCGGGCGTCGCCGCGGAATTTCCGCGCCACACCGGGCGCGAGGCGGCGTTGGACGCGCGCGTGGCGTGGCTCGCGGCGCACGCGGACGGGCTCGACGCGTTGCAGGTGCGGTTGTTTGAGCGGCTCGCGCCGCTGCCGGGCGCGGAGCAGCGGCTGATGTTGAAGAGCGAGGTCACGCAGGAGCTGTATGTCGCCATCATGAACGCGAATCCGAGCCGCCAATCCGGCCGCGCCCTGCCGGTCGAGTCGGTGAACTGGCACGAGGCGCGGGAGTTTTGCCAGCGCATCGGATGGGTGCTGGGGCTGCCGGTGCGGTTGCCGCGCGAGGCGGAATTTCGCGCGGAGTTTTCCCGCGCGGCTCCGGGCTGGACGATCGAAAACAGCGGCGGCCGCACGCACGACGCGGGCTCCGCGCCGGCGGCGAAAACGGTGTTCGCCGATCTCGCGGGCAACGTCGCCGAGTGGCTGGAGCCGGCTGACGGCGCTGAACGCGAAACCGCGCCGGTCGCCGGCGGCAGCATCCTCGATTCCGCGGCGGACCTCCGCGAACTCCCGCTCATCCCGACGGAGCGCCGCACGCGGGCGCGGCACATCGGTTTCCGAATCGTGGTGGAAACGGGCGGCGGTTGACCCTACGCGATCGTGCGGCGGCGCTTCGCACCGCACCCGGGCGACGCACCCGCGCCAGCGCGCTCAGCGCGCCGCGCCGAGTTTCACGATGCGGTCGAATTCGGTTTTCGCGACCGGCTGCACCGAGAGCCGGGAGATGCGGAGGAGCGTCATCTTCGCGAGCGCGGGATCGCGCTTGATTTCGTCGAGCGTCACGGGGCGCGCGAGCGGCGTGCCGGCGGCGAGCTCGACGGCGACCCAGCCCGGCTCCTCGGCCGTCTCGTCGGGGAACGCCGGCCGCGTGACCTCGGCGGTGCCGACAACGGCTTTCGGCCCCATGCTCTCGTAAAACAAAACGCAATCGCCGGGGCGCATCGCGTTGAGGTGGAGGCGCGCGGCGTAGTTGCGCACGCCGGTCCAGGCGGTGCGGCCGTCGCGCGCGAAATCCGCCCACGAATAGGTTTCGGGTTCCGATTTCACGAGCCAGTGTTGCATTTTCATGGGTGATGGGGTTGCGTCCGCGTCCCACGATGGACGCGACCGAAGCTGAAAGGGCGAAAGCCCGCCGAGTGCAACTTTTCCTCTACGCCGCCACCGTGGTGCTCATCGTCGCGCCGTTGGTGGCGTTCGTGTTGCGGATGCGCTGAGCGCGCGCCGCTCTCCTCCGCATGGACAAAACCCTCCTCCCGATCCGCGTCGTCTTTGTGCTGCTGTGCGCGGCCGCCGGCTGGCTGGTGTGCTACGCGAGCCCGGATTGGGATGCGGTGCGCACGCGCGGCGTGCTCTTCGGCCTGGCGATCGGCGTGCTGGTGGTGCTCATCGATTTGATGCTGAAGGGATTTTCCCTGCGCGCGCTTTCGGCGGTGACGTTCGGCCTGGCGGTGGGCGCGATGATCGCGTTTCTCATCAGCACCTCGCCGCTGTTCGACAAGGCGGACGACCAGACGAAATTCCTCGCGCGCATCGGGCTCTTTCTCGTGGTGAGCTACCTCGGCGTGATCTTCGCGCTGCGCGGCAAGGACGACTTCAGCGTCATCATCCCCTACGTGCGCTTCGTGCCGCACGAGGTCGATGTGCCGCTCGTGATCGTCGACACCAGCGTGCTCATCGACGGGCGCATCGCGCGCGTGTGCGAGTCGGGGTTTCTCACCGCGGCGCTGATCATCCCGCGCTTCGTGTTGAACGAGCTGCGCTCCGTGGCCGACTCGACCGACGGTCCGAAGCAGGCCCGCGGGCGGCGCGGTCTCGAGGTCCTCAACGAGCTGCGCAAAATCAAACACCTCGACATCCGTATCACCGAGAGCGAGGTCGCGAAACGCGAGGATGTGGACG
>JBEANZ010000086.1:0-2851 GCA_041165185.1 Verrucomicrobiota bacterium
GTCTGCGCGAGGTCCGGGTGGCCGGGCGGGGCGATGGCGTCTTCGGCGGTGATTTGCAGATCGATGTCGAGGGAGGTGGTGAGATTTTTGCCTTGGACGGGGAGGAGTTTTTCGAGGGGCGGGTTGATTTTGTAGCCGGCGGGATCGACGCGGAAGATCGAGCCGCCGGCCTCGCCCTGGAGCAGGGAATCGAACTGGCGTTCGAGGCCGTCCTTCCCGCTGGCGCCTTTCATCTTGAACGTTTTCAGGCCCTCGCCGGGGAGGGCGTCGGCGCTCGGGTCGTCGTCGATGCGGACGTAGCCGAGCGTGTGCGCGGCGGCGGAGCCGTAGGGATAGGAACGCGAGCTGGCAGCGTAGACCTGGAGCGGCGAGCGCACGGGCAGGCCCTCGACGAGGCGCGCGTATTCCGCGGGCGCGAGGTCGTCGAGGAGCGGGTAGGGGAGGAGGAGCTCGCGCTCGAAGTGGCGCTTGAGGCGCGGGCCGTCGACGGCGGCGTCACGGCCGAGCTTGGCGTTGACGCGATCGAGGTAGCGCTGGACGACGGCGACGCGCGCGATCTGGCGGAGCTGGGATTCGGTGGGCAGGTCGCGGTCGCGGGTCTCGCGGTAGGCGGTGCGGATTTTCAGGAACTCGCGGTAGATTTCGCCGCGGAGTTCGTCGAGGTAGAGCACGGCGGAGAAGCGCGGGAGGTTGCCGACGAGCAGGCGACCCTCGCGGTCGTAAAGATTGCCGCGCGGGCCGGGGACGAGGACGCGGCGGTGGTTTTGCGTGCGCTCGGTCTCATGGTGATCGGCGCTGCGGACGAGCTGTTGGTAGGCGAGGCCGGTGACGAGGACGACGACGAGCAGCGCGAGCGCAAAATAGAAAAACGTGACGCGCGGCTCGTGCGTGCGGTGCGACTCGACGAGGTGGCCCGAGCGGGCGGCGAGGTTGACGTCGTGGTTGGCCATCGCGTTCAGCGGAGCGGGGCGCGGTCGGCGCCGGCGAGCACGAGCGCGCGCGACTGGAGCGCGAAATACCACGGCGCGACGATCGTCAGCGCGACTTGCGAACACGCGAGGTCGGCGAGCACGCGCGGCCACACGGCGGCGGGCGCGGGGGAACGGGCGATTTGCAGAAAGGAGAACGCGAGGAAGAGCCCGAGGTTGGCGAGCAGCGCAATGACGACGCGCCCCACGGTATCCTCGCGTGGCAGGCCGTCGCGCAAATGAAACACCACGGCGTGCGCCGCCGCGAAGAGCAGCGCGTGCGTGCCAAACGCGACCGGCGAGGTCGCATCGCACAGCAGCCCGCCGGCAAACGAGGTCGCGAGCCCGGCCGGCAAGGGCAACATGAGCGCGGCGTAGACGACGAACAGCGCCGGCGTGAAAAGAAAGACGTGCAGATCGGAGAGCGCGTGGTTCGCCTGCGCGAGCACCGTCCAGAGGATCAGGGCGGTGGCGAGGAGGACGAGGAAGCGGCGCATGGGGGCGGATCGGGCGGTGGAGCGTCGGCCACGAGCTAAGAGCGAAGAGCTGAGAGCCAGACGCGAAACGCGAGGAGGTGGGAGCGAGATTGCGCGGACATGGTCGGGTGGAGCGGTGGCGACGGCGCGTGCGGTGCTGGTTTTGGACTTCCGGCTCTTGGCTCTCAGCTCTGTGCTCTTAGCTCTCCCCACTCAGCCGCGCGGCACTAGCACCGTAACTTCGACGAGGGAGTCGAGCCGGTCGTCGAGGCGCACCTCGCCGCTCTTGAACAGCCCGTCCGGCGCGAGATCGAGTTTCACGATTTCGCCGATGGCGAGGCCCGCTGGAAACACGCCGCCGAGGCTCGAGGTCACGAGGCGCTTGGGCGCGGCACCGCTCGCGAAAATATCCAGCGGGACAAACTCCACCACGCCGCGCGCCGGGCCGAAGGTCGGGTTGACCCCGCCCTGAAACGTAATCGGGCGGCCGAGTTCATCGCCCTCCGCGACGGCGGCGAGGCGGACGTTGGGGCTGCTCAACAACTCGACGACGGCGGTCGTCGCGTGGACCTCGGTGACCTTGCCGACGACCCCGCCGGCGAAGATCACGGGCGCATCGACGGTGAGGCCGTAGTTGCGGCCCTTGCGGATGACGAGGCGCTGCCACCAGCCGGAAAAATCGCGGCGCACGACGCGCGCGTGCTCGGCGCGAAATTCCGCGAGGGCCGGCACGCGCAGCAACTTTTCGAGCCGCGCGATCTCGGCGCGGAGGGTGGCGTTCTGCTGGTAGGCGACCTCGTAGGCGGAGTTGAGCCGCGTGAGATCGCGGCCGGCGGCGACGAGTTCGTCGTTGGTGTGGAGCCGCAGCGACCAGTAGTCCTGCAACACACGCGCGTAATCGGCGGTAACGGCGACGGGCGCGGTGAGCTCAAAGAAACTCGCGCGCAGGAACGTCTTCACGAGCACCGGCACGAGCAGCCAGCCGAGCGCGACGACGCCGAGCGCGGCGAAGGGTTTGGTGGTCAGGGCGCGGAAGAGGGACATGGTGGTCGGGCGCTTTTCCCGGACGCGCCGCCGCGTTAACGCGAGCCGGCCACGCCCTCCGCCGCGCTCACACGTTCTGCATCAACCACGACAAATCGTTCAGCACGGCGCCGGTGCCGTTCGCGACCGCGGAGAGCGGGTCGTCGCTGACGATGACGGGCAGGCCGGTCTTGTCGGAGAGGAGCTTGTCGATGCCGCGGATGAGCGCGCCGCCGCCGGCCATCACGAAACCGCGGTCCACGAGGTCGGAGGAGAGTTCGGGCGGGCAGCGTTCGAGTGTCACGCGCACGGCGTCGACGATGGAGGCGATGGTGTCGGCGAGGGCTTCGCGGATTTCCTGCGAGGTGACGTGGATGGTTTTCG
>JBEANZ010000087.1:0-10793 GCA_041165185.1 Verrucomicrobiota bacterium
CAGCCCAACGGGCGTCACCTCACCACCACCGACCACCAGACCCACTTCGGTGAAGACCACGCCCGTCGCGCGATCCTCGCCGTCACCGCCAAACGCTTCCCTTCGTGAATATGCGGTGGGCAGGATGCAAGCGGGGGAGAAATGCCTTGCACGGAGAAAGTCGGGCCGTAGCGTCCCCGGCTCCGCGCTAGTCCCCATCGTCTAGCCTGGTCCAGGACACTACCCTTTCACGGTAAGAACCGGGGTTCGAATCCCCGTGGGGACGCCAGCTTGAGTGCTTGACGGCACGGGAGAGTTTTTCTCGCTGTGGCTTTGGCGGTCGGCTTGGCGAGTGGTTCCCGCGCCACGCTGCCTTGCGGTTTGGTTCCGAGAACCCCATCGCCCTCTGAAGATCGTTGGCGGAGGACCGACGTGGGGTTGCGCGAGTCAATATCCGACTGCGTTCGTCTTTATTCTGCGGTGATTTCGAGGTCGCGCGCGCCCGTGGTCCGGACGTCCGACAACCGCCGCCGGGCGGCGAATGCCATCGCCAAGCAGGTTGCGCGACGGCTCACGGCGCTAACAATCGCTCGCACAAAGCGACCAGCCGCGCGCGCAGCGGTTCGCCGCGGGTGGCGAAGGCGCGTTGGTGTTGCTCATACTCGGCGCGGCCTGCCGGGGTCTCGATCGCTAGGGATGTGTAGCCGAGCGCGCGCAGATCGTAGGGGCTCGCGCGCATGTCGATTTCGCGGATGTCGCGCGCGAGCGCGAAGCAGTCGGCGACGAGTTCGCTCGGCGTGAAGGGAGCGAGTTTGAAGGCCCACTTGTAGAGGTCCATGTTGGCGTGCAGGCAGCCGCGTTGCTCGAGTTGCGGCGTGGTCTCGCGCGTCGGCGCGAGCTTGTTGAGCGGGCGCGCGGGCGCGGTGAAAAAACGAAACGCGTCGAAGTGCGTGCAGCACACGGGGAGCGACTCGACGACGCGGGCCAACTCGGCGGGCGCAAAGCGGAGCGGGTAGCGGTTGTGCCGCACCTCGTCGGACGTCTGCCGGTAAACCATCGCCCACTCGTGCAGGCCGTGGCACGCGAAGAACGGCGGGCGCGTCTGCATCGCCGCAAGCAGCGCGCGGAGCCACGCGACGAATTCGCGCCGCTTCGCCGGCAACGCGGCGCAATCGAGCGCGACGAGCGGCGTGGCCGACGCGGGGCCGGCCGGCACGATCGTGGCATGGCCGTCTCGCCCCTGTTCGGTCGTTTCATCCCCACCCACGGGCGGGATGCCCGCGTCACGCGCGAACTCGCGATACTTGGGCCAGCGGAGAAATTCCCGCGCGCCCTCGCCCGCGAGCGCGACATCCGGCCCTGGATGCCAGCGCCGCAACCACGCCGCACGAAACGCGTAGTAACTGAAAAGAAAATCGTGGACCGGGTGTTTCTCGCCGCGCGCCGCCCGCGCCTGATGCGGATCGGTCCACGCGCGCACGCGGGCCTCGTGCGCGGCGGCGCGCGCGCGCCACTCGGGCTCGTCGAGGACTATTATGTTGGGTGAGGGTTCCATCGGTCGCTGGTGCGTATGGGAGGTTGCCTCTGCCGCTACCGCTGTCGAATGTGCCGTGTCATGCCGGCCGCGATTTCCGCCATCGAGCCTTATGTGCAGCACATTCGAGATGCGCTCTGGCGCACGCCGGTGCGCGGGCTGGCGAGCGTGATGGTCGGCTCGGGCTTCAGTCGTAATGCTGATCCGGCGCGGCCCGGTGCCCGTGCATTTCCCGTTTGGGATGGGCTGGCGCGGAGTATGGCGGAGCGAATCGGGCTGGACCAATCTGACCTGCCACCCAAGCCGCGCGATCCGCTGCAAATTGCGGAGATGTTTTGCGCAATGCTCGGACGCGCTGAATTGCACGGCTTGATCGAACGGCAAGTGCCCGATGCGGAGTGGAATCCCGGCGCGTTGCACCGGCGGCTGCTAAATCTGCCGTGGTCCGACGTGTTTACGACCAACTATGACACGCTGCTCGAACGCACATTTTCCGAGCGTAACTACCGGCGTATCGTCAGCCCGAAGGGCCTCGCCCTGACCCAGTCGCCGCGCTTGGTAAAACTGCACGGCACGCTCAACACGGACGGGAAACTCATCGCGACGCAGGAAGACTATCGCCGCTACCCGCAGACGCACGCGCCGTTTGTGAACCTCGTGCGGCAAGCCGTGATGGAGACCGTGTTTGTGCTGGTCGGCTTCAGTGGCGACGACCCGAACTTCTTGGAGTGGATTGGCTGGGTGCGCGATATCCTCGGCGAAGACGCGCCGAAAATCTACCTCTGCGGTGTGTTCGAAGATTCGGCGGCCACGCGGGCCCTACTGGCGTCGCGGCGCGTAACGCCCATCGACCTTTCCGCTGTCGCCGCCCACTGCACGACTGGCGACCGCCACGCCTTCGCGCTCGATTGGTTTTTCGCTGCGCTCGAAAGCGGCAAGCCGGGCCGCGCCGTGAAGTGGGCGCCGCGTGAATCACCCTCCATCGAGCGCCATCCTCCCCTGCCCGCCGCGCGGCGATTCACGCCGTTTGCCGGACGGCCCAATCATTCGCCACCTCAGGAATTTGACGTGAGTCAGCTCAAGGTCGCAGCCGTCGCGTGGCGTGCCCAGCGGGAGGAGTATCCCGGCTGGCACGTGGCACCGGACAGCGTGCGAGAGCGGGTTTGGTTTGGAATGAGCGAGTGGCGCGCGGCGGCATTTTTTCATTCCGACAAACTCTCGGTGGCCGACCGCATCCTCGTCGCCCGCGAGGTGTGCTGGCGGCTCGAGGTGTGCCTCTCGCCGATTTTCACCGACGAGACAGACAGGCTCGTTTCGTGGCTGGAGGCTCTCAACCCCTTTGGCGAGCGTCTGAAATTGGTCGCGGCCACCGTGCCGAATGCCGTCGACCTTCCAGCGTTGCGCGAGGCGTGGGTCGCGCTGGCGCTGCACGTGTTGAGGACGGCGCGGGAGGATTTGGACGAGGAGCGATACCGCGTGTGGCGCGACCGGTTGCTGGCCGTCGGGGCCGGAGATCCGACCCTGGCTGGCGAGCTCCATCACGAGGAGGTGCAGCGTCACTTGAACCGCCTTGATCTACCGGCGTTTCGCGCGGGCTTGGCCGCTTGGCGGGAGTCGGCGACGCAGCCGCTGGAATTGGCGCGGCTGGCGGCGTTGTTTGCCGAGACGGGCGACAATCGCGTGGCGGAGGAATTGGCGATCCGAGCCATGAATGCTGCGCGCGCCGAGCACGGCACCCAGGCGTCGGTCGCGCTTGAGGCATGGTGTTGCGTGTTGCTGGGCGCTCTCGACTGGCGCGACCGGAAAAAGTCGGCGGAGTGGCGCGAGCGAATCGAAGTCGCCAAGGAGCAGGGCTACAATCCGGAGGAGACCATCGCGTTGCTGACCACGGAGCTCAAGGCGCCGCGGCCACAGCAAATGAGAAGCGTCGAGCGCCGGGCTGGATTCGATGTCGGTGAAGTTCGCCAAACCCGCCGGTTCAGCGGGCACAACTCGTCCGAGATGGCGGCTTGGCAGCTGCTGCGACTATTGGAACGAGCCCCATGTCCCATCTACACCGAGCACATGGGGTTTTTCGGCAAGGAGGCTGCCTACGCGGCGGTGTGGATTGGAGACGGCGCACCGTTCTGGTCGCTTTCGATGCTCCTGCGGGCCGGCGCAAAACCGGACGTCGTGGACGAGGCGTTTGATCGCGCTGCTATTGCGATTTTGAAGCCGGAGCGAGTCGCGCAGTTGTTCAATCAGCTCCTGCGGATGATTGACGTTGAAGTCGCTGGACTCGGCGTGACGGCCAAAGCTCCAACCGACGCCCTCGGCCAACGCATCTTGGAAACGGCGTTGGATCTTCTGTCGCGCCTCGCCTTGCGACTCGGCCGTCCGGAATTGGAGGAAATCGTCGTTCGTTTGACTCGCTGGTTGGCGAACGAATCGGTCTTGGCGGTGCTCGATTTGAGGAAGCCCTTGAATCTCGTTCTGAGGCGCACCGTCGAAGCGCTGCCGAGTAATGACCTGACGAGTGTAGCCGAGCGCCTTCTATCGGTGCCGATTCTCGGCGAGGCCGGATGGCAGCCGAATCTTGATTTTGATTGGCCCGAGCCGTTCGACTCGCGTGGATTGCTTGGCCGCAGCGTCAGCCCCCCGCTTCATCGGACGGGCGATTGGCCGAAAACGTGGACTCGATTGATCGAGGGGATGCGCAGCACGCATCCAGAGCGCCGGGAACGCTCGCTCTTCCGTGCCTATTTCCTCCACGCGAACGGTTGGCTCGATCCCCTCGAGGGGACGGCCTTGGGAGACGCGTTTTGGGCGACCATTGATCCCGGAACTGGGCTGCCGCATTTTCGGCGGCTTAGATGCTCGCTGGTTCTGCGCCTACCGCAGGCGACGGAACACGACGCGGCGGGAAAACTCCGCCGCTACCTCGTCGGGCGGCCGTTGACCCCGTGGAAGGATGAAAAGGGCGCATTCTCATCCGACGCACCAGGGGCGTTTGAGAATTGGTTGGACGATCTTACACGCGTTTTTCGGCCACCTGCGCAGGCTGATGCGAACAAAGGCCTCCTGATACTTGGAGTGGGCGAGGCGACCGAATTGCTCCGGCGATTGCTCGACTGGTGGCCGAGTGCAATGGAAGTCATGACCGATCCTCGGTGGCGCGAGGTGCCGTTCGGCGGTTTGAAACCAGAGGAAATCGCCCGCCGGTTCTGCACCGCATTGGGTGAGGTGCTGTTGCTCTGTTTGCCGCCCGGGAGCGAACTTGGAGCGAAAGCGGAAGAACACCTCGGCGAATTGGCGAAGGTGGGCTTCTCGATTGGGTGCGCCGCGCCCGGTCGGCTATTTCAGCGCGCGGATTTACTGGAGCTGGTAGTCGCAGACTTGAAACGCGCGCTCACCTCCACCGACGCGGCGCAGGTCAACCCGGCGACCCGCGCTATTACCCGGTGGCGCCGGGCGGCGAGTGCATCGCTCCTACCGCCGGTGCCGCGCGCCCTTGTCGGGACACTCGTGAGCTGCGTGATGTTTCGGCGTCTGGCGGGGTTTGATGGGGTTGCCGATTGCCTTTCCGGTTTCATCGAATCGACCGACGAACCTCTCGACGCGGAGTGCGAATCGCAGCTTCTGGTCGGACTCACGGCACTGGCCGACGAAACTGGGGCCGCGTGGTTGCGACGGAAATTCCTCGAAGGCGAAATTGAGCGAACGGTTGTCGTGGAGTCGCTCTACGCGCGAAGCTCGGCGGCGTCGTTGGCGAAGAAGCTCGCGGCGGTCCATGCCGCGCGAGGCCGCGCCTTGCCCGGGGTGCTGCTCCGTTGGCAGGAAATCGGCGGATCGGATGCTTTGCCGGAAACCCGACGTGCGTGGGATTCTTCGCAGTAATCTAATGGCATCCCATTCGCACGGTGATGCAGCACGCGATTTCGGGACTGTGAGACTCGCGCCTCAGAACGTCCGCTCCAGCGCCTGGCCCGGCGCGAGGGGACGCCAGGCGGCGCCGAATGCGCGGAGCGCCACGCGCACGGCGGCGAGTTCGTCGGCCGTGATTTCCGGCGGCGGCACGCCGCGGCGGCGACACGTGATCACGAGCGTCTCGGCAAACGTCGCCGGGTCCGCTGCGCCACCCCACTGCTCGGCTTGCAGGCATTCGACGAGCGACTCGCTGTGTAGCGCCTGCGTGTTTGTCGACCACGCGATTTCCTCGCCGTGGAGTTTCGTCGCGACGTGCTCGAGCGCGGCGCCGGCCGCGACCTGGCCGAACAACGCGTCGCGCCAACCGAGCGTTTTCTCGACGACGAAGTGGAACGCGTCGTGCGGGAGGATGCCCTGGCGCGGCAGCTCACCCTTCGTGGTCGAGCCGTCGGGCCGCACGCAGGCGAGCGTGTCGGCCTCGGCGGCGGCGGAGTTTTTCGTGAAGCGGACGAGCATGGCGCGGGCTAGTTTTTCGCGGGGAACTTGAACGGATAATGCTCCTCGATGAAGCGCGTGAGCACTTCGGCGGCGGTTTGCGCGAAGCGCGCGCGGTGCTCCGCGGTGTCGCGCACGCCGACGCGATGACACTCGATTTGCAGGCCATCCACTTTCGGCGTCTCGCCGCCCGCGTGTTGGCGCACGGTATAACCGCCGGCGAAAAACGGCCCGCCGCCCGGCTGTGGCGCGGTCGGACTCGGTGTCGCGGGAAATCCCAACGCCGCGAACAACGCGCCGAGACTACGCGGTCCGCGCAGCAACGCCGCCGCGCTGCCGCCCACGCGCCGATGCAGGTCGCGCAGCGTGCTCACCTCGATGAGCCCCGCCGTGTCGAGGTCGGCGTCGGGGCGGTTGAGTTGTTTCGCTTCGAGCGCGTAGCCGAGTTCGAGCCGCGCGATGGGATGAGCGTGGCCGTGGAGATCGACGAGAAACGCGAAGCCGTGCCGCGCGACCGCGGCGGCGAGCGCCTCGGCGATGGCGGCGTGGTAGTCGCGCCACGCACGCTCGGCGAGCGGGTTGCCCTGCGCGGCCTCCGCAATCTCGCGGTTGGGATCGAGTTTGCCGCGGTGGAGGTGGCTGGCGACGAGGTGCACGTGGTGGCCGGTGCGCGCGAGAAACGCGTCCGCGACGGCGCGCGCGAGTTCCTGGGAGTTGACGTCCATCTCCGTGACGCCGCCGGTGCGGTTTGGCAGCGCGTCCGGCTTGAGCCGTCCGCCGTGCGGCGAGCTGATGACGACCGGCAAATCGCCGGCGACGTATTCGACGTAGCGGTCGGCGTCGAAGTAGGCGTGACCGGAAATTTTTCCGGCGGCAGGCGTAGGCGCGGACGCGGCCGATACCGCGACGGCGGCAGCGAACGTCAGTCCGAGAAATGCGACGCAAGAAATCGTTTTCATCGCGACGACGAGCCTAGCCCCCGCGCACGAGCAGCCGCCGCACGCCCTCGATGGGCGGCGCGGTGATCGGCGTGAGCGCGAGGGGTGAGCGCGCGGTGAGCGCGGCGGCGACGACCGGGTGGATAAGCAGCGCGCCGCTCAGGCCCGCGCGCACGGTGTCGAGCGCGGTCTCGGGAAACAGTTTCGTCGCCACGCGCACCGCGAGCGCGAGCAGCTCCGTCGCCGACTCGATCGCGAGCGCCGCCGCCGTCGCGTCGCCCTCGCTCGCGAGCCGCAACACCGCGGGCGCCAGCGCGGCGACCACGCGGTTCGGCTCAGCGTGTTGGTAGAAAAACCGCGTGACCTCCGTGACCGGCGCTGTCGCGGCGACCTGCGCGTGGTCGCGCACGAGCGTGCCGAGCCGCGTGGGCGTCTGCCAGCCTTGCAGCTCCAGCAGCGCGCGCGCGATGGCGCGACGGCCGAGTTCGTAGCCGCTCGCGGCATCGCCGAACCGCCACCCGATCCCGCCTGCGTAATGCACCGCGCCGTCCGGCGCGCGCGCCGCGACGAACGATCCGGTGCCGGCGTGCAACACGAGCCCGGGCGCGCCGTCGGTCGCGAGCTCGAGCACGGGCAGCGAATCCACGCCGGTGACGACGCGGCCGAAATCCACGAGCGAATCCGCCAGCTCGCGCCAAAACGCCGGCGCGCCCGCCGTGTAGAAATGCGTGGCGGTGATCTTCGCCTTTGGGTTCTCGATTTTCGATTCGGCGAGCAGCGCGCAGAGCGCGTCGGTGACGATTAGCCGCGCCTGCGCGACGCCGGCGACGCTCGGGTTGCAACCGGGCGCGACGTGCCGCGCAACAACGACACCGTGGGCATCGACGAGGATGCACTCGGTCTTGGTCCCGCCGCCGTCGAGGCCGATTTGGTAGGTCATGGAATTCTGTTTTTGAAACGCCGATGCTGCGGAGCGGCGAAGCCATCACCACAACTCAGTCGCCGGAGGGAATCGCCACAAAAAGCGCAAGGTGGCGCGAAAGAAGCGCGCCCGACGTTTTCGCTTTCCGTGACCATCCGTCCTCGGAAGGGCGAATTCCCGAAACATCGCTTCACGCGCCCCGCATCCTCCGCGTTTCAAAATTGCTCCCTCACGCGAGCTGCTTGCTCAGGCGGTGTTTGTATTTCGCGCCGACCTTGCGGTTGAAATCGATCGCGCCGGGGATGTTTTGCGAGCGGAGCACGGGGATTTCGTGGCCGTGGTTTTTCAACCACTCCATCGTCGAGAGCATCAGCCAGTTCAGCAGCGAGCCGCCGACAAACGTGCTCGTCGGGCCCGTGGCGATGTCGGGCGTGAGCTGCATGATCGTGTCGCCGGGCACGCCGCCGTTATCGAGCGTGTAGTCGGCGAGGGCGTGGAGGTTTTTTCCGCCGGGATGCACGGTCTTCGCGGTCGTGGACATCGCGAGCGAGCAGAGCGCGACGACCACGCAGCCTTTCTTCTTCGCGTGCAGCGCCACCTCGAGGGGCGAGGAGTTTTTCCCCGAGTTCGAGATAACGATGACGACTTCGCCGGCGCGCAGTTCGTATTGGCGGTCGTAGCGTTCGACGAGGGCGGTGCCGTAGCCGACGAGGTTTTCGATGAACCCGGCGGTGGGGTCGTTGATGCTCGTGATGCAGACGAGCCCGCCCGCGCGGCCGACGATTTCGCGGGCGATGATTTCGCTGTGCCCGGAGCCAAAGGTGTGGATGACCTCACCGCGCGCGACGGAGGCGCCGAGGATCGGTGCGAGGGCGGCGATGGTGGCGGCGTTCTTCTCGCGCGCGGTGGCGAGCAGCGCGAGTGAGCGGTCGTAGTAGGCGGTGGCGAGCGGAGACATGGGGAGGAGAAAGGCTGAAGGACTGAAGGGCTGAAAGGCTGAAAGGTGTGACGGCGAAAATTGTGCAGCGGTCGGACGCGGAAGCGTCGGCACGCGCGCGCCCACAAAAAGCTTTCGGGTGCGCGGCGGCGATGTTGGTGTCGGCGGATGAAATTCCGACTCGCGGCGGTCTTGGGCGTAGTGGCGGTGATGGCGGCGGGCCGGGCGGCCGAGCCGGCGGCGGCGGTGCCGCCGTTGTTGCCCGTCGAGGAATTCGCCTACGCGGACATCGCGAGCGGCCTCGCGCTTTCGCGCGACGGCCGCACGATCGCTTACTCGACGGGGCGCGATCGGGAGTGGCTGTTTGTCCTGCGCGATTGGGAGACGGGGAAGACGCGCAACTTTCCCTCCGGCGGCCCCGCGACGCCCGTGTGGACGAGCGCGGAACGCCTCATCACCTCCGCCGGCAGCGGGATGAACCGCGACGGCACCGACGAGCGGCCCGCCGCGCGTCGCGGTCCGCTGCTTCAGACGCGGCTCGAGGGGCCCAACGCCGGCGACGTCCTCTCCCTGCGCTTCGACGTGCCGGTCGCCGGCCGCCGCCAGCTCTACTTCCGGCCGGCGTATCCGCACGTCGATCGACTGAATCCCATCGCCGACGAGCCGAAGGAACAGGTGCGCAACCCAGGCACGGTCGATGCGTGGCTGGCGGACGCCGCCGGCTTGGTGCGCGTGGGCAACGACACCAACGGCGTGCTCAACCGCGTGATCTGGCGCGAGCGCGAGGGCGGCGAGTGGCGCGTGCCGCCGGGCCTGGAGTTTTCGCGCGACCAGATTTTTCCGCGGTGGTTGAGCGCGGACGGCACGACGCTGTTTCTCGCGCAACGCACGCCGGCCGGCACGTGGGGCCTGTTCAGCTACGACCTCGCGACGGGGAGCATGGGCGAAATGATCCTCGGCCACGATCGGTTTGATCTGCGGGGGCACACGACGCCGGTGCTCGCGCCGCGCACGCGCGCGCTGCTCGGCCTGTATTTCCACGGCGACACGCCGCGCGTGAAGTGGTTCGATCCGCAGATGGCCACGGTGCAGCAGGCGCTCGATCAGGCGCTGGCGGGCCGCGTCAATCGCATCACCGACCTGAGCGACGATCTGCAGCGGATGATCGTCGCGTCGACGACGGCGCGCGATCCGGGGACGCATTACCAGTTCGATTTGGAAACGAAATCGCTGAAACCGATCTTCCCCGTGCGTCCGTGGATCAAGCCGGCGCAGATGGCGGAGGTGTTCCCCGCGAGCTACACGGCGCGCGACGGCCAGGTGGTGCGCGGCTACCTCACGTTGCCCGTCGGCCGCGCAGCGAAAAATCTTCCGCTAGTCATCGTCGCCCACGACGGTCCGGGGAGGCGCGCGGTGTGGGAATTTGATCAGGAGACGCAGTTCCTCGCGAACCGCGGCTACGCGGTGCTCGCCATCAACTACCGCGGCTCGCGCGGCTACGGGCGCGACTACGAGGAGCAGGCGACGCGCCACACCTCGACCGTGCCGCCGGACGACCTCGCCGACGGCGCGCGCTGGGCCGTCGCGCAGGGCCTCGCCGATCCGCGGCGCATCGCGCTGCTCGGGCACGATTTCGGCGGCACGGCGGCGTTGCTCGGGCTCGCGCGCGACGCGGAGCTGTATCGTTGCGCCATCGGCGTCGATGCGGTCACCGACTGGACGGCGCAGCTCGCGCATTTCAAGCAGGGCTATCCGGCGGGGTTCGCGTGGCTCCTCGACCGCATCGGCGATCCGGAGCGCGACGCGGCCGAGCTGCGCGCGGCCTCGCCGCTGCACCACGCGGAGAAAATCGCGGCGCCGGTGCTGTTGGTTTACAGCCCGGGCGAAAGCGTGTCGCGCGACGACAGCCGGGCCTTTCGCGCGGCGTTGGCGCGCTTGAAGAAACCGCACGAGGTGCTCGGCAAGGAGGACGACCTCCTTGGGTTTGTTTACACGCCGGGACGCGTGGAGCTGCTCACGCGGATGGAGAAATTTCTCGTGCAACACCTCGGCCCGACGGGCGCGGAAAAACCATCCCCGACG
>JBEANZ010000088.1:0-8284 GCA_041165185.1 Verrucomicrobiota bacterium
CAGCGACGTAAATCAAAACCATGCACTCCTCCTCGATCCCCACTGCCGCTCACGCTCCGGCTCCCGCTCACGCCGATACTCCTTCGTCCGCCGACCGTTCGTCGGCGACATCACCCGCCAAGCGCGTCTGGCAAACGCCGCAAATCATGCTGCTCGATGCGGAGGAGACGGAGACGGGAGTGGGGATAAACGTAGAGACTGCTGGCGGCCTTATGTGTATGGCTACTAATACCGTCGCCGTGACGTCCAGGTGCACCGCGAGTTGATCGTCCACGCCACGCACCGCGCGCCGCCCGAGCCACGGCGCACGCACCACGCGTAGCAGCCTGCCCTACGGCGGCCTACCGGCGGAGCGCCGCGAGGCGGCCCGCGCGAAACGCGCCCCTCCGCCAATCCCTGAGGCGGGACGCCTCAGCCACGACTCCGCCACAAGGTCGTTGAAACCCCGCCCGGTTTGCGCCGTCATGCCCGGCGTATGAAAAAAGCCTCCCGCCTCCTCGCCGCCCTCGTGGTCGCGAGCCTCCTCGTGCCCTCCGCGTTCGCCGCCAAGGGCAACCGCAAGAAACAACCCGACGACCCCGTCCTCACCAAATACGACGCCAACAAGAACGGCAAAATCGACGCCGACGAAGCCGACACCCTGAAGAAAGCCTTCGAGGCCGACCCCAAGGGCGAGCTCGCCAAACTCGACACCAACCACGACGGCAAACTCTCCGACGAGGAAATCGCCGCCATCGGCACGCCCCCGCCGAAGAAGAAGAAAAAGGGCACGCAGTAACCCTCCTCCCTTTTCCCGCGCGGCTTCCCGCCGGCCGGAGCCCAGGCGCCGATGATTCGTCATCGGCGCCTTTTTCTTGGCCACCGCCCTCGCCTTGCCGTTTCAGAGACACCGCTCGCAACTCCGCCCACCGCCTCGCCGTCTTGCCGGATTCCTGCTGCAAACCCCGCCGCCACCCCCACCGTGACCAGCGCCATGAAAAAACGCCCCGCGATCCCGCGCCTCGACGGCGGGCCGCAGACCATCCTCCTTGTGGAGGACCTCGCGGCGGCGATCGCGTTTTACGGCCAGGCGCTGCGACTCGAGCAATGCGAGGCCGACGACAACCGCTTCGTCAAATTCGACTCCGGCGACGGCGGCGAACTGCTACTCCTCAAGCGCGACGGCTCCATCGCGCCGATGGCCGCCGACGCCGCGGCGGGCGCGAACAACGCCCTCACCTTCCTCGTCGATGAGAGCGGCCTCGGCCTCTGGAAAGGCTGGCTCACCCGCCGCGGCGTCGCGATCGATCGCGAGGCGAAATGGGTGCACGGCGGTCGCAGCCTCTTCGTGCGCGACCCCGACGGACGGCGCATCGAATTCAAGACCCCCGGCACCGTGAAGCCCCCCACCCGCCCGCCGATGCCGGTCGTGAAAAAGGACGACGAGTAGCGCCGGCGCCCGTAGCGGCGGGCGTCCCTGCCCGCCGAACCGGCACGAAACAAACCCGCCGACGGGCCGCTCCGGCCGCCTCACGCCGCCGGTTTCAACGTCGGCCCGTCCACCCAGTGCGCCGGGATCGTCATGGTGGAGGGCCAGTCGGGGATGCCGGCCTCATTGCGCTGGAGCTGCGCGATGAGCAGCTCCGCCGCGCGCGCCCCGAGCTGGCGGGGTTGCAGATCGAGCCCCGCGCACGGCCGCGTTTTCATCAGGACGTTAAGGCTCGCGAAACCGTGCGTGTCCGGCACGCGCGCGCCGCACTCCTCCATCCACGCGATCACCTCGGTGCGATGGCCGATCACCACGTCGGGCTTGTGCCGGCGGAACCACGCGCAAAACGCCCCGCGCTCAAACTCCTCCACCACCAGCGCCGGCACCGGCCGCGCGATCGCGTGCGTCTCCTGAAACGTGCGAAACGCCGCGCCCCACCGGTGCTGGAGACGCTCGTCCTGGTGGCGTTGCAGGAACAGCCCCGGCCGCCGGTAGCCGCGCGTCGCGAGCCGCTGGAGCGCCGCGAGCAGCGACCGGTAGTGATCGGAGCACACCGAGTGGAGCGCCGGCCGCTCGATGATGTAATCGGTGTAGACTCCCGCGTAGCGCGTCCAGTCCAGTTTGGTCAGGTCGGGCTCGCGCCACGTGGGCAACAACAGGATCCCGTGGATGCCCCGCGACTGGAGCACGGAGTCGAGCCGCGGCACGGTGAGGCCCGTGGCGCCGACGAGAAATTTCTCCAGCTTGAACCCGAGCTCGACCGCCCGCGCCTGCGCGCCGGCGACGAGCTCCGCGTGAAATTTCGCCGCGTAGTCCGGCCGATCCGGCTCGTGAAAATCCACCGCGGCCAGCACGCCGCGAAACGCCGTGCCGCGCGAGCGCCGCAGCTCCGACATGAGCGCGCCGGCGAGCGGATTGCGCCGGTAGCCCGCCGCCTTGGCGGCGATCTTCACCCGCTCCGCCGTGCCCGGATCGACGCGCGGCGAGCCGCGCAGCGCATCGGACACGGTGGTGCGCGAAAGCCCGAGCGTGCGGGCGAGAGAACGGAGGGTAGGAGCGGGGTCGGCCATGCTCGGACTGTCCGACAGTCGCGGGCGACCGACCGAAAGCAATCGTTTTCCTCGCGGCGCGCCGCGCGCGGCGGGGCTGACGGTGCGTCCGGCGCAATGTTTGCTCGCGGCGCGCGGGCGAAGTTTTCACGGTCGCGCCTCCCTCCCCGTCCCCCCCCGTTCCCCTCCCCCTGTCGCTCGGCAGTCTCTCGTTTCTCGATCTCGCCATCATCGTCGCCTACCTCGTCGCCGTCGTCGTCATCGGCAAGCTGGCGGCGAAGGGCGCGAACTCCGAGGAGGGCTTCTTCCTCGCCGGTCGCAAGCTCGGGAAACTCTACCAGTTCTTCCTGAATTTCGGCAACGCCACCGAGCCGCAGGGCGCCGTCGCCACCGCGAGCCAGGTCTTCGAACGCGGCGTCACGGGCGTGTGGCTCACTTTTCAGACCGTGTTCATGAACCCGTATTTCTGGTTCATGAACGTCTGGTTCCGTCGCGTGCGGCTCACCACGCTCTCCGATTTGTTTGAGGATCGGTATGCGAGCCGCGGGCTCAGCATTTTCTACGCGCTGTTCCAGATTCTCGTGGCGTGCGTGTTTCTCGGTTTCGGCAACGTCACCGCCTACAAAATCGCCTCGTCGCTCGTCGTGAAACCCGAGTCGGCGTGGACCGCCTCCGACCGCGCGCGCGTCGAGGGCTACCGCGAGTGGAAGGCGCTGGAGAAACAACACGCCGCCACGCCCGTCACCGGCGCCGCCCGCGCGCGCCTCGACGAACTCCGCGATCGCAGCGCGCGCGCGCAGCTCGGCAGCGCGGCGACCGCCCTCGATGCGAAGCTCTTCTACCTCGTGTTTTCGCTCATCGTCGGCGGCTACATCGTGCTCGGCGGCATGGCGGCGGCGGCGGTGAACGAGGGCCTGCAAAGCGTGCTCATCGTGGTGTTTTCCGTGCTGCTGATCCCAACCGGGCTGCACGCGATCGGCGGCTGGGGCGAGCTGGCGCACAAGGTGCCGGCGCGGATGTTCGAGCTCTTCGTCACGAGCGGCGCGGATCAGTTTTCCATCGTGGCCCTCGGCGCGATCCTCCTCGTGAGCATCGTCCAGAACGCCGGCCTCAGCCACAACATGGGCATCTGCGGCTCGGCGAAAAACGAGTTCGCCGCCCGCTGCGGCGTCACCGGCAACTACCTCAAGCGGATCATGATCGTGCTGTGGGCGTTTGCCGGACTCATCGCCGTCGCGCTCTTCGGCGTCGGCGGTCTGGCCGACGCCGACGAGGTGTGGGGCGCGATGTCGAACCGCCTCCTCGGCCCCGGCCTCGTGGGCCTGATGCTCGCGGGCGTGCTCGCCGGCACGATGTCGACGCTCGCCGCCAAGGCCCTCGCGATCTCGTCGCTCTTTGTGCGCAACGTCTTCCGCCCGATCTGGCCCGCGCTCACGCAGGCGCAGGGCGTCTTCTACGCGCGTTGCACCATCGTCGTGGTGCTCGCGCTCGGGGCGGTCTCGGCGCTCCAGATGGGCAGCTTCTACTCGATCCTCAACGTCGTGCTCACCGTCAACCTGCCGTTCGGCGCGGCCGTGTTGCTGACATTTTTCTGGCGGCGCACGACGGCCGCGGCGGTGTGGACCTGCGTGATTCTCTCAGCGCTCCTGATTCTCGTCGTGCCGTGGACCGCCTCGCACGTGAGCCCGCTCGCCACCGATCCGGCGCTCACGGTGATGAGTAAGAAGCCCGGCACCGGCGTGTATTTCGGCACCGTCGTGCGCGAGCGCGTGGGCGACGCCACGAGCCCGCTCGTCGCCGGCGGCGGGCTCAACCGCTTCAACCTCGAGGCGTGGCTTGTCGGCCAAGCCGGCGTCGACGTCGCGGCGCTCACGCCCACGCAACGCTTCACGCTCCAGTTTTTCTTCGACGGGATTTTCCCGTTCGTCGTGTTAATTCTCGTGAGCCTCCTCACGCGCCCAACCGATCCGGCGCGCGTGGCGCTCTTCTACGGGAAAATGAAAACGCCCGTCGGCGACACACCCGAACTCGAGGCCGCCGCGCTCGCCGAAACCGCCCGCACCCCCGCACGCTTCGACCGCACGAAACTCCTCGGCGCCAATTCGCGCTGGGAATTCTGCCGTTGGGATCGCGTCGACGGCATCGGCTTCCTCGCGTGCAGCGCGCTCTCGGCGGTGATCGTGTTGTTGTTCGTCGGGCTGCTGCGCTGGGCCGCGCCCTGAGCGGCGGACGGCCTATCGCGCGAGCCACGCCTGCGCGGCGGCCTCGCGCTCGGCGGCGGGGCCGCCGAAGGCCGTGAGATTTTTTTCCCCGCCGACGGCGCGGAAAAATTCCGCCGCGATTTCCGGCGTCGCGCCCTCGCCGGCGAGCCACGTCGCGTGCGGCGCGCCGAGCGCGAGCAGGCCCGGCACGTCGAGATACTTCGCGCCGCCCGGCAGGAACCGCGGGTCGCGGTAGTCGAGCAGTTGCCCGAAGCGAAACCCACCCGTATCGATCGCCGCGCGATCGATGGCGGGGCCGGCGAGCGCGCGCGCGGCGGCGACGATCGGGCCGGCGGCTCCGAAGCCGGCGACTGAAACGCTCGAAGGGCTGGCGTAGGTGGCGGACTTCGCGTGGCGGAGGAACGCCACAAGCGTGAGCACGTCGTGCGTGCGCTGGGCGAAGAGCGCGGGGTTGTAGCCGAACGTGTAGCCGGCGAACTCGCGCGGGTTTTTCACCGTGCGCGTCTTCGCGAGCGGCACGCCGTCGGCGAGAAACTCGCCCTGAAACAGCAGGTCGGCGCCAAGCACGGTGGCGCCGGATTCGACGAGGCGCAGCACAGCGGGCTTCACGGTGCCGTCGGCGGCGAAGAGCGCGGACTTGCCGGTGTCGTCGAGCCAGACGACGGCGCGACCGTTGCCCTGTTTCGGATGCAGCCACGCGACGGGCAACTCCTCGCCGTTCGTGGTGTTGCGAAGCAGGCCCGTCATCTCGACGAAGCCGCCGCGGTCGATCTTATTTTTCAACCGCCACTCGACCTCGCCGGCGTCGGCCAAGCCGCGCCCGAGGATCGCGGCGACGGCGCCGCCGGCGATGGCGCGGAAGCGCTCGGGAGTAGAGAGCGCGGCGCGGAGTTGTGTTTCAGTGTCCTGCGTGAACCACGCGAGCAGCCGCCGCTCAAACGCGGGATCCTCGGCGGCGGGCGCGGGGTGTGCGGCGTCCCAGACGGTGAGTTGCGCGCGGCGCAGCGGCTCGTAGTCGCGCTCGACGACGGGCTCGGGTTGCCCGAGCGCGAAGTGCTTGTTGAGCCAGGTGAAAAACGCGGAGCGCGAGACGGCGTTGTAGTTGTGCGGGAAATGTTCGCCGCGGTGGAGCATGACGTTGGCCGGCGCGCCGAGCAGCGCGTAGTGCTGCTTCAGCTCGGGGAAGCCCTTCGTCGCCATCTCCTTCGTCCAATCGTTGGCGGTCGTCATGCCCTGCGGCTTCGGGGCGAAGAGCGCGGCGAACTCGACGTTGCCCGTGCCGATGCGGAGCACCGAGGTGTTCTCGCACGTGCAGCCGCCCTGCATCGCCGTGCTCACCATCACCGCCGGAAACGACAGCGTGATCCGCGGATCGATCGCGGCGAGGAGCATCGTCTGCGTGCCGCCGCCGCTCGCGCCCGTGATCGCGACGCGCGCCGGGTCGACCTCGGGGAGCGTGAGCAGGAAATCGAGCGAGCGCACGGCGTTCCACGTTTGCAGGCCCATCACGCTCTGGAGATGCGCCTCGGCCTGCGGACTGTAGAGGCCCCAATTCGCGGTGGTGTTCATCTCGGGGCGCTGTTTCGCGAAGCGGTGGATCACCTCGGCGGAAAATTGCCGCGCGTCGGCGTCGCTCAACATGTCCCACTGCCAGACCACGCAGCCCATGCGCGCGAGCTGCACGCACATCGCCTGGAAACGGTTGCGCCCGCCCTGCTCGAAGCGCTCCTGGCCGGTCGCGAGCTCGACGCGGAGCTTGGCGTCGGTCTCCTCGAAAAACCGCGCGTCCTTCCAGTGCCCGTGCGTGAAGAGCACGGCGGGCACCTTGCCGGCGGGGCGCGTGGGCCGGTAGAGGTTTCCCGTCACGAAAAATCCCGGCGCGCTCTCGAAAAACACCTTCTCAATCGTGTAGCCGTCGCGCTCGAGGCGGCCGTGGAGGACGGCGTTGAGCGGCGGCTTGGTCGGCATCGGCCAGAGGCCTTGCGCGACGAGGATTTGCCGGCGCACGAGCGCGGCGCGCTCGTCCCAGGCGGCCTTTGTTTTCGCGGGCGTGAACGGAAAATACCCGTCGAGATCCTTCGGCGGCGCGAGACGCACATCGTCGGGGAGCGTGCCCGGCGGCAACGCGCGCGGGCCGGCGGCGATGGCGGCGGGATGCGAAAGGGACAACGCGCACACGGCGGCAAACGCGGAAAACGAAGGGCGGATTTTCATGGACGAAGGGGTTGGGCGGGGACCGGCGGGGGCGGGCCGTGCGCGGGGATGTTTGCCGGAGCCGCAGGCGGGTCAACGCGGCGTTCGCGATCCTCCGCTCGTGCGCTGCGCCTCCGAGGTTGCGTGGCTCCGACCTTCGTGCCCGACTCGCACCCACCCCCCGCCATGCCGCACCCCGCCACCGTCCGCCGCCGCCGTTTCGCGGCGATGTTTTCGCTCGCCGCCGTTTCGTTGTTCGCCGCCGAGCCCGCGCCGCTCGCGCCCGGCATCGTCGAGCTGCCGAAGTTCGAGGTCACCGACAGCCGCGTGCTCCCGCCGCCCGAGAAATGGCACTACGCGTCGATCCCCGGTTTCGAGATTCTGTCGAACACCTCCGAGCGCGAGACGAAGCGCTTCGTGAACGACTTCCTCCTGCTCCAGTCCGCCATCGGCGAACTCATGCCCGGGCTCAGCAAGGTCAACGTCGCCGTCCCCACCAGCCTCATCCTCTGCGGCCGCGGCAACAGCTTCAACCGCTTCATGCCCGCCGATCGCGGCGACGATCTCTACAACACCAACGCCCTCTTCTTCGACGATCCCGAGCGCGGCGCCATCGTGATCGATTTCGCCCTCGGCGAGCTGCGGCTCGACGGCGACAACGTCCTCGAATCCGATCCCTACCGCGGCTTCTACAAGGAGTATTTCCGCCACCTCATCCGCACGCAGATGGGCGGCAAGCCGCCGCTCTGGTTCGAGGAGGGCCTCGTGGCGATGTTCTCGGCGATCGATTTCAACAAGAAGTGGGTCACCTTCGGCCAGATCGGCGACGGCTTCGGCGGCGGCAAGGACAGCGACTTCACCCACCTGCTCGCGCAACACGCGCTCATGCCGCTGCCGGAAATGTTTTCGCGCACCACCGTGACGACCGACCACTACTGGTCGGCGCAGTGCTACGCGTTCGTCCACATGTGCCTCTACGGCCGCAACCAGAAATTCCAAAAGGGCTTCCTCCAGTTCCTCACCAAGCTCGGCCCCGACGGCCCCACCGAGGAGCTGTTCAAGGAATGCTTCAAGAAAAGCTACAAGGACATGGTCCTCGAGCTGCGCGGCTACCTCGGCTTCACCGACCACAAATACATCCAGCTCACCGCCAAGAAAGGCCAGGCGCTGCCCGACCCGCCGCCGTTCACGCTGCGCGCGGCGACCGAAGCCGAGTCCGGCCGCCTCGTCGGCGGCGCGCTCCGCCTCGGCGGCCACGGCCCCGAGGCGCACCTCGCGCTCATCGCGCCCTACATCCGCGGCGAACGCGACCCGCAGCTCCTCGCCGCCCTCGGGCTCGACGAACGCCTCGC
>JBEANZ010000089.1:0-5942 GCA_041165185.1 Verrucomicrobiota bacterium
CCTCGGCCCAGTCGCGGGCCTTTGGGTCGAGGCCGTTGGCCACGCGGCCGATGATGCGCGAGAGCGCGGCGGACGGCGCGGCCTCGGGCGGCGGCGTGGCGGTCGGCGCGGCGGCACCCGCGGCGCGAGCGGGAGGCAGGAGCAGGGAGGCGGGAGACAGGAAGACGAGCAGCGCGCCGACGGCGGCGGCGGTCGCGGCGAGTTTTCCCGGCGCCGGAGCCGCGCTGGCGGTCTCCCGGGCGCGCAGCGCGATCGCGCGCGGGCGGGGGCGGACGGGGAATTCGTAGCAGAGGCTCACGAGCAGGCACCACAACGCGAGGGCCAGCGGCCACTGGAAACGCTCGGCGAGGCGGATGGTGTTTTTTTCGAGAAACTTTCCCTTCTGCCCGGCCTCGACGGTCTCCTTCACGAGCGCGGACAAATCGATCCACGCGCTGGCGTCGCGGTAGGTGCCGCCGGTGGCGCGGGCGAGTTCCTGGAGCGTGCCGCTCTCGAGCTTGGACATCACGACGGCGCCCCGCTCGTCCTTCACGAAGCCGCCGTCGGCATCGGGAATCATCGCGCCCGCACCGGTGCCGACGCCGAGGCCGATTACGCGGATGCCCTTGGTCTTCAGCGCCTCGAGATGCGTGCGCCAGTTGTCGTCGGTCGCCTCGCCGTCGCTGAGCACGATGAGAAACCGATCCGCGGCGGCGGTGGCGCCGAAGGCCTGGAGCGAGGCGTTGAGGAGCGCCTCGTAGTTGGTGCCGCCCTCGGGGAGGAAGTCCGGCCCGAGCGCGGGGAGAAATTCGCGGAGGATTTCGTAGTCGGCGCTGAGCGGGGCCTGAAGAAACGCGGTCCCCGAAAACACCACGAGGCCCACGCGCTCGCCGGAAAGTTTTTCGAGCAGCGAGGTGATGAGGAGCTTCGCGCGCGCGAGCCGCGTGGGCTTCACGTCGGGCGCGAGCATCGAACGCGACAAATCGATCGCCAGGAGGATTTCCCGCGACTGATCGAAGGTGGGCTCCTCGAGCCGGCCGTATTGCGGGCGCGCGAGGGCGACGAACGCGAGGGCGAGGCCGACGGCGAGCCAGACGCGCGGGCGGGACGCAGAGGAAGAGGAGAGTGGAGAGTTGAGGGCGGAGAGCTCGAGCGAGGCGGGGCCGGCCTCGGCGCGGAGGATTTTCGGGCGGGCGTTGGCGGCGGCGCGGCGGCGGTGCGTGAGGTCCCACGCGAGCAACGCGGCGGGGAGAAGCAGGAGCCAGAGGAGTTGGGGCCAGGCAAAACTCATGGGGGAAAATTCCAAAGCCCAATGTTCAAACGCCAAAGAAATTTCAAAAGCGGCGAAAACCCAAAACCACCCGCACTTCCGCGCACCGTGAGGGGATTTTCCAAGCTGAGATTTTTTTGGCGTTTGAACATTGGCGTTTGGGATTTCTCCGACCTTACGCACTCGCGAGCCGCGGCCGCGCGAACATCGCCCCCAGCGCCACGACGCCGAGCGCGGGCGCGGCGAGCCACCAGAACAGCTCCGTCGAGACGAGGTAGCTCTTGGCCTGAAACTCGATTTTCTGCGCGCGATCGATCGCCTTGAAGGCGGATTCGACGGTGCCGGTGTCCGCGGCGCGGAAAAATTTCGCGCCCGTCGCCTCGGCCATCGCGCGCAGGCCGCCCTCGTCGAGGTCCGAGAGCACGGTGCTGTAGACCTTTCGACCGGCGCGGTCGGTGCCGATGGGGTATTGCACGTAACCGTCGCGGCCCGCGCCGATGGTGTAGACGGGGATGCCGCGCGACTTCGCGATTTCGGTGGCGGCCTCGGGGGCGAGGGCGCCGCGGTTGTTGGAGCCGTCGGTCAGCAGCACGACAAACGCGCCCTGGCGTTTCCCGCCGCTCTCGCGTTTCGCCTGTTCGAGCCGCGTGAGCGCCACGCCGAGCCCGTCGCCGATCGCGGTGCCGTCCTCGATGAGGCCGATGCGCAGCCGTTCGATTTGGCGCGAGAGCCAGTCGTGGTCGAAGGTGAGCGGCGCGAGCGTGTAGGCGCGGCCGGCGAAGAGCACGATGCCGATGCGGTCGGCCGTGCGGCGCTCGATGAACGCCTGGATCACGGGTTTGATCGCCTGGAGGCGGTTGATGCGCTGGCCGCCGCGCTCGTAGTCCTCGGACAACATCGACCCCGACAAATCGATCGCGAGCATGATGTCGTAGCCCTCCGAGCGGACCTCGCGTTTGTCCTCGACGCGTTGCGGCCGGGCGAGGGCGACAACGAGGAGGGCGAGGCCCGTCAACACGAGCGCGATGGGCCAGCGCGACGGCCCGGCGAGCGAGGCGCGGTGCCACGCCGCCGCAAACGGCACGAGCAACACCGGCACGCGCCGCCGACCGCGCAACCACACGACGACGGGCAACGCGAGCAGCGCGAGCAGCCAGAGGGGGTCTTTGAAGATCAGATGACTCACGGGGCGGGTTTCTCAAAATCCCAAACGCCAATGTTCAAACGCCAAAGAAATTTCAAAGGCCGCAAAAACCCGAAACGACCGGCACGGACGCGCACCGTGTTTGGGACTTCCGCACTGAGATTTTTTTGGCGTTTGAACATTGGCGTTTGGGATTTGTCCGCCCTCAGCGCCGGCTCATGCGGGCGTGGAAAAAACGCACCAGCGCATCGAGGCGGTTTTCGCCGGTGTCGACGATGAGGCGGCTCAGGGCGTCGGGGAAAAGTTTCTCCCACGCCGCGTCGCGCTCGCGGCGCCACGTGGCGTGCGCGGCGCGTTCGGCGGCGCTGCCGTCGAGCGTCACGAGCCGCCCCGCCGTCGGATCGTAGGCGGCGAAACTTTCGTTGGGCAGCGCGCGGTCCCACGGGTCGTCCACGCGGAAGCCCATCGTCTGGTAGCGGCGGCGCAGCACGGCCCAGCCCTCGGGCTCCACGCGCGGCGGAAAATCGCCGAGCCAGAGGAGGATGCTGTGCTTCGGCGCGGCGCGCGCGAGGAAGCGCCACGGGATCTCCGCCGGGCCGTCGGTCGGCGAGGGCGCGGGGCGCGAGAGGAGCGTGGCGGCGGCGTGGAGGATTTGGCCGCGGCCGCGCACGGGCTCGCGCGCCATCGCGCCGGCGGGCGCGGCGTGGACGAAGCCCACGCGGTCCCGGTTCACGGCGCCGAGGAGCATGACGAGGCCGGCGAGTTCGAGCAGCGCCTCGCGTTTCGACTGCGCGCCGGAGCCGAAGTGCAACGACGGCGAATCCTCGAACACGAGCAGAAGCGTGACCTCGCGCTCCTCGACGAATTTTTTCCGGTAGGGTTCGCCGAGGCGCGCGGTGACGTTCCAGTCGATGTCGCGCACGTCGTCGCCGAACGAGTATTTCACGACCTGATCGAACTCCATGCCGCGGCCGCGAAACGCCGAGCGGTATTCGCCGCTGAGGATGTTTTCCACGGCGTGCCGCACGCGCCACTCGAGTTTGCGCAGGAGGGCGAGGGGGTTGGTGTGGATCTCGGTCGAGACGTGCATCGGGGGGAAGGCTGAAAGTCTGAAGGCTGAAAGCAAAAAACTGACCCTGCGGTGCGGGTGTCGGCGGTGTTCCTCAGGTTTCAGCCTTCAGTCTTTCAGTTCTTCAGCCATTCGTGCCAGCAGGGACCGGAGTGCGCTGGAGGACCTGCGCGACGATCTTGTCCGTCGTGATTTCCTCGGCCTCGGCCTCGTAGGTGAGGCCGATGCGGTGGCGGAGGACGTCGGGGGCGAGTTCCTGAATCAGCGCCGGCGACACGTAGTCGAGCCCGCGCAGCCACGCGAGCGCGCGGCCCGCCTGGTAGAGCGCGAGCGAGGCGCGCGGCGAGGCGCCGAAGCTCAGATACGTTTTCGCGCCGCCGCCTTTTTCCGCGAGCGTGCGCGTGCCGCGCACGAGCGCCAGGATGTAGCCCTGCACCGCCGGCGAAAGGTGGATGCGGTCCACCTCGACGCGCAGCTCAAGCAACTCCTCGCCGCTCGAGACGGCCTTGAGCGCGGGCTGTTTCGTGACCTGCCCCCAGCGCGCCATCATCGACGATTCCTCCTCGGCCGTCGGATAGTCCACGAGCAGCTTGAACAAGAACCGATCCGTCTGCGCCTCGGGGAGCGCGTAGGTGCCCTCCTGCTCGATGGGGTTTTGCGTGGCCATCACGAAAAACGGCTTGGGCAACGGATGCGTTTGCCCGCCGATCGTGACCTGGCGTTCCTGCATCGCCTCGAGCAGCGCGCTCTGGACCTTGGCGGGGGCGCGGTTGATTTCGTCGGCGAGCACGAGGTTCGCGAAAATCGGCCCGCGGTGCGCGGTGAACTCGCCCGTCTTCGGCTGGAAAATCATCGTGCCCACCACGTCGCTCGGCAGCAGGTCGGGCGTGAACTGCACGCGCTCGAATTGCACGCCGAGCGCCGTGCCGAGCGACTTGATGAGGAGCGTCTTCGCGAGGCCGGGCATGCCCTCGAGGAGCACGTGGCCGTTGGCGAGGAGCGCGACGAGCATCCGCTCGACGGCGGCATCCTGGCCGATGACGGCCTGACCGATTTCAGTGCGAAGTTTCTGGGACCAAGCGGGACCGTTGAGCATGGAGGCGGAAGCGGGAGGAAGTTGGAGGGAAAAAGGGAGCGAGCGGACAGCGGACGAGGCGCGATTTGACTCGGCGACGAAGGAATAGTTTCGCAGAGAGAAAAGGACACGCCGATGGCTTTACCAACTCAAATTGTGGAACGACTCGCGGCGCTCGGCTGGAGCGCGGCCGAGGTCGAGGAAAAGTTCGTGCGCGGCGCCGGCCCCGGCGGCCAGAAGATCAACAAGACCTCCTCGACCGTCTGGCTGCGCCACGCGCCGACGGGCCTCGAGGTCCGCTGCCAGCGCGAGCGCTCCCAAGCCGTGAACCGGGAGGTCGCGTGGGCCGACCTCTGTGCGAAACTCGAAGCCCGCGCCCGCGCCGCGACGTCCGCGGTCGTGGACGCCCGCGAAGCCGAACGTCGCCGCACGCGCCCGAAATCGCGCGGACAAAAACTGCGGATGCTGGCCGCGAAAAAAATCCGCGCCGGCCACAAGGCGAAACGCGGTCGGGTCGGCGGCGACGGTTGGTGAAGCGAAAGTGGGCGGCACGCGGGCGGTGCGAGGGAGCGCCGCCGCACGGGCGATTTGTCTGCGGCCGGCCGCCGGGCGATGGCGCGAGTGATCGCGCGATTGGTTGGGTTAGGCCAACAACTCCACCGCGTCCCCCACGCGCACCGTGCTTGATTTCGTCTCGTTGATCACGTTTTCGCCGAAGCAGACGGACGTGGAATCGGTGGCGTCGCGCCGGTAGGTGGCGAGCGTGCGCAACGGCTCGGGGCCGCGCGCGGCTGTCGCCTGATCGGTCGTCGTGAGGATGCAGCGGATGGATTTGCCGGCGGAGCGGAACACCGCGTCGCCGATGCGGAAGCGCCCGAGGGCGTCCTCGGCCAACGCGGCGCAATCGGCGAGCACGACGTTAGGGCGGAAGCGGTCCATCGGCACAGGCTCGCCGCCGCGAGCGATGATGCGGTCGTTGAGGTCGGCGAGCGACGCCTCGCTCACGGCGAGGAGCGGCGCGCCGTCGGCAAACGTAAACGCGTCGCCCGGCCGCGCGGCGGCCTTGAGAATCGGCCGGTGGAACTTCACGCCGATGCGCACGAGCCGGCAGGGCGCGCCGAGAAACGCCGTGAGAAATTCCGCCGGCCCCGCGCCGCAGTCCTCGGCGAGGAGGCCGGTGTGTTTCCAAATCGTGACGGCGAGCAGCGGCGCGCTCGCGTCGGGCGCGAGCGGCACCCGCACTGCGGTCACACCGGTCGGCGCGGCGACGGACAAGGTGAGGTGCGTGGTGTCGAGCGTCGTCGCCACGAGCGCCATGCGCGGGAAGGCGCGTTGCGTGAGAAAATTTCCCGCTGGATCAACGACGAGGAAACGGCGGTCGCCGACGAGCCCGAGCGCGTCAACC
>JBEANZ010000090.1:0-5004 GCA_041165185.1 Verrucomicrobiota bacterium
AACTACGCCGCGCGCTGAACCCTCCGCCGCGCAACGGGACGCGTAAACCCGCGATTCCCCCGCCGCCACCCGAATCTACGTTGCATCATCCGCCCGTTTCCCCGGCGGTTTTTTCCACCCCACGTCCCTCCGTCGTCGATGAACCCCGCCCGCCCGTTTCGCCTCGCCGCCGCCACCCTGCTCGCGGCCGCGGCCTTGCGTGCCGCCGCGCCGACGCCGCCGGCCGAGGCCGCCGAGATCCCGCTTTGGTCCGGCACCGCGCCGGGTTCGGAAACCGAGAAACTCCCGCGCCCCGATTTCGCCGAGGTCTGGAGCGGCGAGCCCGGCAAACGCGGCGTCCGCCAGACCACCGCGCCCACGTTCCACGTTTTCCTGCCGCCCCCCGCGAAGGCCAACGGCGCGGCCCTCGTCGTCGCGCCGGGCGGCGGCTACAACATCGTCATGCTCGAGCCCGAGGGCTGGCTCGTCGCGCGCCGCCTCGCCGCCGAGGGCACCGCTGTCTTCGTCCTGAAATACCGCCACTGGAACCGCGAGCTCGCGCTGCACGACGCGCGCCGCGCCGTCCGCACCGTGCGCACGCGCGCGGCGGAGTGGGGGATCGATCCGCGCCGCGTCGGCCTCGGCGGCTTTTCCGCCGGCGGCAACCTCGCGCTCAACGCCGCCGCCAACCCCGCCGCCGGCGAGCCCGCGCCCGCCGACGCCATCGACCGCGCCGATCCGCGCCCGGATTTTCTCATGCTGATTTATCCCACGCCGATCTCGCGCCTGCCCGAGGGCGCGACCGTGGACGGGCGTTTCCCCGCGACGTTCATCGTCTGTGCCGTGGAGGACAATGCCGACGAGCGCGTGCTCCCGCTCTCCGCCGCGCTGCTCAAGGCGCGCATCCGCCACGAGGCGCACGTCTTCGCCACCGGCGCGCACGGCTTCGGCCTCGCCGCCGATCTGCCCGGCACCGCCGTGTGGCCCGCGCTCTTCACGACCTGGCTCGGCACCCAGCTCGCCCCCGCCGGCGGCATGGCGGAAAAATTCCTCCCGCCCGCCCAACCGTGGGGCGCCAAGGGCGGGAAACAGCGCCCCGCCGCGAAGTGATTTTTTGCACCCAAACCATCCGATAAACCCCGCATGAAACCAAGACCATCCCGTCCGCTCGCACTCCGCCTTCTCGCCCTGCACCTCGGCCTCGCCTGCGCGGCCAGCGCTCAGACCGCGCCCGTTCAGGCGGCCAAGCCGCCTGCTGCGGGCGACGCCGAGGCCGCCATCGAACTCTCGCCCTTCACCGTCACGAGCGCGAAGGACAACGGCTACCTCGCCGCCGGCACGCTCGCCGGCTCGCGCCTCAACACCTCGCTCCTCGACACGCCCGCCTCCATTTCCGTGATGACGCGCGACTTCATCGCCGACATCGGCGCGACCAGCGTCACCGACGCCCTCGCCTACGCGCTCAACGCCGAGCGCGACACCAGCGACGGCACCGGCAACGGCACCGGTTCCGGCGATCTCCCGCTCTCCATCCGCGGCTTCACCGGCGCGAGCCTCGGCCGAAACTATTTCCAGTGGGGGCTGGAGAGCGACACGTTCAACACCGAGCGCCTCGACTTCTCCCGCGGGCCGAACTCCATCCTCTTCGGCACCGGCGGCCCCGGCGGCATCATCAACACCACCACCAAGCGCGCGCTCTTCGGCCGCAGCGAAACCCAGTTCGCCTACCGCATCGGCGCATGGGACGACCACCGCTTCACCCTCGACGTGAGCCGCCAGCTCCACCCGAAGCTCGCCGTGCGCGTCAACGCCGTGAAGCACTCCGCCCGGAGCTGGCGCGACTACGTCTCCAGCGACCGCACCGGCGCCGCGCTCGCCGTCACGTATCGGCCGTTCAAGCATACCGAGATCCGCTTCGACGGTGAGCACGGCCAGTTCGACCGCGTACTCTCCAATCCCTACCTTCCCGGCGACGCCGTCACCCCGTGGCTCGCCGCCGGCCGCCCGAGTTCCGCCGCGTTCGGCACCGTCGTCGCCGGCACCACGCGCAGCACGAGCCGCGTCTTCGTCCACGATCCCGCCGCGCGCTCCGCGCAGAGCTGGTTCGGCAGCGTGACGACCAACAGCGGCGGCGCGTCCATCTCCGCCGGCATCCCGCGCTCGCTCACCAATTTCTCCGTCGTCCCGCTTAAGGCCAACGTCAGCGGCGACGGCAACCGCTCCGACAGCCGCTTCCTCGCCACCGCGCTCTTCGTCGAGCAGCGCATCGGCGACCTCTGGCTCGAGGCCGCCGCCAGCCGCCAGGATCAGGGGCGCAACTGGCTCACCAGTTCCAACTGGGCCGACGTCGTCATCCGCGCCGACGCCAACGCCTTCCTCCCCGACGGCCGCGCCAACCCCAATGCCGGCAAACTCTACGTCGATTCCAACGCCCAGCAGCAGACCTTCGACTTCGTGATCGACGACCTCCGCGCCACCGCCGCCTACACGCTCGATCTCAACAAGCACAGCGCGTGGCTCGGCTCGTGGTCCGTCACCGGACTCTGGAGTCGCCGCACCAACACGCAGAACAACGACAATCTCTTCGAAGTGAACACCACCCCCGTCGGCGACGCGATCTACCCGCGCAATCTCGCCAACGCCAACAACCGCCTCTACCGCCGCGCCGACCTCGACCCGTTCGGCTCCGGCCCCAAGGGCGGCGTCGATGCGCGCAACGCGCAATTCGCCCTCAACGGCGTGACCTCCGGCTTCGCGCGCATCCAGAATCAGGGCAACCGCACCCGCGAGGAACTCACCTCGCGCATGGTCGCCGGCCAGGCGAAGATCCTGCAGGATCGCCTCGTGCTCACCGCCGGCCTCCGTCGCGACGAACAGAAAAATTTCGCCGGCACCGCCGTCGCCGATCCGGTCACCGGCGTCTTCCCGCTCCAGACGCTCGCCTCGACCTCGACCGATTTCGAGGGCGACACCAAGACCTTCGGCGCCGTGCTCCACCTCACGAAGTGGGCCTCCGCGTTCTACAACAAATCCGACAACTTCGTCCCGCAGAGCACGCTCACCATCCTCGGCACGCAGCTCGGGCCCCGCTTCGGCAAGGGCGAGGACTACGGCCTCAAGTTCCGCCTCTTCGACGGCCGCCTCTTCGCCACGCTCACGCGCTACGCCACCAGCGAGGTCAACCGCCAGAACTTCGCCGACGGCGCGCTCGTCAACGCCATCAACGAAATCTACGAGGCCATCGGCGACGCCACCCGCGTCTCCGGCCCCACCTCGCGCGACGGCATCGACACCGAGGGCAAGGGCCACGAGTTCGAGATCACCGCCAACCCCACGCCGCAGTGGCGCTTCACGGCGAATTTCTCCGAGACCCAGGGCACGCAGGCCAACAACCAGCCGCGCCTCCGCGCCTACATCGCCGACCGCCGCGCCGGCTGGGCCGCGCAATCCTCGCGCGTCCTCATCGCCCCGATCAACGGCGTCCCCGCCACCGATCCGCTCACCAACGCGCCCTCCACCGTCGCCACCGCGCTCAACTCCCTCGACGGCTACATCCGAAACATCCTCGCCGCCAACGGCGTCACCCGCCGCCAGCTCCGCGAGCACACCGGCAGTGTCTTCACCGCCTACACCTTCCGCTCCGACCGCAAATGGCTCAACGATTTCACCCTCGGCGGCGGCGCCCGCTACCGCAGCGCCCCCGTCGTCGGCTACCGCAACGGCATCGAGCCCATCTTCGGCAAAGGTGACGTGAACCTCAACCTGATGGCCGCCAAGACGCTCCGCTTCGCCAACCGCCGCGTGCGCCTGCAGGCCAATCTGGAAAACGTCCTCAATGTGAACGACCCCATCGTCGCCGACGCCGACGACGGCGGCGCCTACCGCCACCTCTATCCGAATCCGTTCCGCTGGACCTTCTCCGCCAGCATCAACCTCTGACCAAAGGTCGGGCGGGTCTCCGACCCGCCCTCTCCGCCTCCCTCGCCGCGCGCCGTGCGCACGCTCCCTCACCTCCTCGCCGCGGCCGCGGTGGCGGCCACGCTTGCGGCCTCCGCCGCCGCCGCGCTCTCCACCACGCCCCACCGCGTGGTCGAGTGGAGCATCGCCTCCGCGCGCGACCACCCGGATCCGTCCAACACCGTCGCACTCGACGCGCTCATCCGCTCCGCCGACGGTCGCGAACTCCGCCTGCCCGGCTACTGGGCCGGAGGGCGCGAGTGGCGGTTTCGTTTCAGCGCGGCCGAGCCCGGCGGATATTCCTACACCACGGCCTGCTCCGACCCCGCCGACTCCGGCCTGCACGCGCAAACCGGCACGATCACCGTCGTGGCGCCCGCGCCCGCCGCAGCCGCCGGGGAACGGAATCCCCTCCACCGCCACGGGCCGCTCCGCCTCTCCGCCGACCGCCGCCATTTCGCGCACGCCGACGGCACGCCGTTTTTCTGGCTGGCCGATTCGTGGTGGTTCGGTGCGACCGCGCGTCTCCGTTTCCCGGACGAGTTCGCCCTGCTCACCGCCGACCGCGTGGCGAAGGGCTTCTCCGTCGTCCAGCTCGCCGCCGCCTTCCCCTGCGACATCGCGCCCTTCGATCCCCGCGGCGCCAACGAGGCCGGCCACGCGTGGACGCCCGGCTACGGTGCGATCAACCCCGCCTACTTCGATCTCCTGGACCGGCGCGTGCGCGCCCTCGTCGAGGCCGGCCTCGTGCCGAACCTCGTCGGCGCGTGGGGCTACTATCTGCCCGACATGGGCGTCGAGAAAATGAAACGCCACTGGCGTTACCTCGTCGCGCGCTACGGCGCGTTCCCCGTCGTGTGGACGCTCGCCGGCGAATCCACGCTCACTTACTACACCGCCCCCGTCGCCGACCGCGCCGCGTTGAAAGCGTCTCAAGTTCAGGGCTGGAGCGAGGTCGCCCGTTATCTCCGCAACGTCGATCCGTTCGCCCGGCTGCTCACGGTGCATCCCGGCCCGAACTCCGGCCAGCTCCGCCCCATCGCCGATATGGCGCTGCTCGATTTCGTC
>JBEANZ010000091.1:0-11950 GCA_041165185.1 Verrucomicrobiota bacterium
CCGGTGCGCCACCACGCGCCCGCCACGCCGCACCTCGTGACGACTTACGATGCGGTGTTGCGCAACGCCGCCGCCGCCGAGCGGCTGCGGCCTGAGGTCGTGTTGTGTCTCGGCGGCTGGCCGACGAGCAAGGTGCTCCGCGCGTGGATCGCCGCGAGCGAGGCCCCGATCTGGCTCGTCTCCGATCGCGCGGACAACCGCGACGCGCTGCACGGTCGCACGCGGCACGTGGCGAGTTCGCTGGCGTCGTTTGTTGCCGGGCTGCCCGTGAGCACCGACGACAACGGCTACACGCGGATGTGGCTGCGTTACGAGCAACGCACGCGCGACGCGCTCGACGCGCGGCTCGCCGCGACGGCAGAGCTCTTTGAGCCCAAGGCCGCGTGGCTGCTCGCGCGCCACCTGCCCGTCGGCACGCCGGTGTGCGTCGCGAACTCGATGCCGGCGCGCGACGTCGAATACGTCTGGCCGGCCGGCGATTGCGCGATCGAGCCGCACTTCAATCGCGGGGCCAACGGTATCGACGGCACGCTCTCCACCGCGCTCGGCGTCGCGCACGCGGCGGGCCGCCCGGCGGTGCTGCTCACGGGCGACCTCGCGCTGTTGCACGACTCAAACGGCTTTCTCCTGCGCGAGAAATTCCGCGGGTCGCTCACGGTGGTGTTGATCAACAACCGCGGTGGCGGGATTTTCGAGCACCTGCCGGTCGCGCAATTTGATCCGCCGTTCGAGGGGTTTTTCGCGACGCCGCAGGATGTGGATTTTGCGACGCTCTGCGCCGCGCATCGCGTGGAGCACACGCGTGTGCGCGACTGGACGCACTTCACGGAGTTGGTGACGACGTTGCCCGCGACGGGCATTCGCGTGATCGAAGTCGCGACGGACCGGAAGCGCGACGCGGCGCGGCGAAAGGAACTCTTCGCAGAGCTGGCGGCGGGGCTCGGCTGAGCCGGCCCCGCTCGGGTCGCCCCGCCATCCGGCTCGCGACCGTTTTATGGAAGCCGCATGGTCGAGGCGCTGACCGTAGTGAGATTGGGTGTGCGGTTCCATCGGCCAGGGGCCAATCTCGGAGCCTCTGGAGCGGTCGTCGGCACCGAGCACAATCCGCGCACCGGTGACAGTCTGTTGGTCTGCGATTCTTGTTCTCCTTTCCGTGCGCCCTCGGCGCACTGGGTTTCAAACTACCTTCCTCGAATCAGTCGCGCGAACTCCGCCCACATCTTCGCCCTCAGGGTGCAAAAAAGCCCGCAGTGACTACTGCGGGCGGTGTAGGGAAGGGCTCACCCAGATCAGCTCGGGCAGGTGGTAACCGCCGCCGCGGAATTGTTCGCCATGCAACCATTGACGTTGTTGCTCTCCTTCGTGGCGGCTGCCCCCGACTCTGTCTCATCCGAATCCAATTTGGAAATGCTCGGAGTCACCCAAGCTCGTTTCGGCAAGCGGCCTGCGCTGGGCGCGGCTTCAACGGAGGTAATGTTGGACTTACCGGCGAATTCGGAGTTCATGCGCGAAATTGCTGAGTGAATCCGGCGGGCCGGTCAACGGCGTTTTCGTCGTGTGCACGAATTCCCCACGGTGATTCGCGGAAGCTCGAGAATACTTTTTCGGGGTCCGCGGATCATCGTGGAGTCCCGCCTTCGCTCCGACTCGCTCGGACTCGGCGTTTGACCGAGCGCGGGGCGGGCGGCAGGTTGGCCGCGATGTCCGTTTCCCCTGCTCCGCTCCACGCGTCCCGCCACACCTCGCGGCGATGATCCCGCTCGCTGCCGAATCCGCGCTGCTCGCCGCCGCGGTGCGCCACGCGATGGTGGCACCCGTGGAGGTTGATGCCCTCCCATCGCTGGTCGCCGCCGTCAACTGGCACCACCTGCTCTGGCTCAGCCGCCAGCAAGGCTCGCACGTCGCGCTCCACGCGCTCTTCGCCGGCCGCGCCGAGGCGCTCGCGCCGGCCGACGCGCTCGCCCAACTCGCGGCCGCCCGTGCGGTCGACCAGTTGCGCCAACTCGCCCGCGCCAAGGAGCTGTGCGACCTGCAGGACCGGTTCGATGCCGCCGGGCTCGCCGTGGTGTGGACGGGCGGCTGGATGTTTGCGCAACGGCACCTGGCCCGGCCCGCGTTGCGCGACGCGGGCAATCAGCTCTCGTGCGTCGTCGAGCCGGCCGAGGTCGCGCGGGCCGAGGCGCTGTTGCGCGACGCCGGTTACCGGCTGGAGGACGACCCGCTGCGGCTCGCGCAGCTCGGCCGCAGCCGCGTCGTCGTGCGCTCGCGGGCTGCTTTCGCGGCGGTGTGGCCGGACGCGCCCGGAGCGGTGTTTGCGCCGGAGAGCGTTTCTATCGGCGGGCGCACGCTCCGCACCCTCTCGGCGGCCGGCTGGCTCCTGCGCCTCGGCTTGCGCGCTCGCGCGGGCGCCGCCCTCACTTCGCGCAGCGCCGGCGAACTTGTCGCGCTCCTTGCGCGCTCGCCCGCGCTCGACTGGCCGGCGGTCTCCGCCCAGGCGGAGAAACTCGGCCTGCGCCCCGCGCTCCTCCGCCGCCTCGCCGCCAGCTACGAAATCCTTGGCGTCCCACCGCCGGCCGCGCTCGCCGACCAACTCGCCACCCTCCCGCCGCTCGACCGCCGCGTCGCTCTCTCCGCGCACGACGACACCGCAACCGACGGCCCCGCTCCCGCCCGCGACCCCGCCCTCGCGACCACGCCCGACACCGAGCTCGCCTACATCGGCCGCTTCTCGCCGACGCCGCCGCTCGCCGTCACGGCGATGCTCCGCCTCGCCGACACCACGACCGCCGACATCGTCTACGACCTCGGCTGCGGCGACGGCCGCGTCGTGGTCACGGCGGCGAAAGATTTCGGCGCCCGCGCCACCGGCGTTGATATCGACCCGCAACGCATCGCCGAGGCCAATGCCCGCGCGGCCCAAGCGGGCGTCGGCGAGCGCGCCCGCTTCCTCTGCGCCGACGTCCTGCGCACGCCCATCCGCGACGGCACCGTGGTGTTTGTTTACCTGCAAGGTTTCGCCTACCCCGAGTTGCGCCGCAAGTTCGCCGCCGAGCTTCCGCCCGGCACGCGCATCCTCTCGCACGATTTTGTTTTCCCCGACTGGCCGCCGGAAAAAACCGTCATCGTCCGCACCGGCCCGCTCCGCGTCTCGCACCTCTACCTCTGGAAACTGTAGCGCGCGGTCGCCGCCGCGGCCCACCAAGCCGCGCGCGCCCGACCGTTGGAGCGCGGCCGTTTGCGCCCGCTTCGGCGCGCTCGTTGCACTCGTCGCGCCTGTCCGTGACGACGGCCCGCGCCGAGTCCTCGCTTGACCCGCCCCCCTGTCCGCGAAGCCTCCGCACCCCGTGCCGGCTCACCCCGTTGCCGCGCCGCTCCGTTTTGTCCGCAGCCCTCTTCGCCCCTCCCACCATGCGCCTTCGCCGTCTCCTCATCGCTCTCGCGTTCGCCGCCACGGCGTTCGCCGCCCAACCCGCCGCGCCGCGCGCGACCGTTTTCAACGTCGCCGATTTCGGCGCGGTGCCCGACGGCAAAACGAAAAACACCGCCGCCTTCGCGCGTGCCATCGCCGCCGCCACCGCCGCCGGCGGCGGCACCGTCTGGGTGCCCGCCGGAAAATTCCTCACCGGTTCCGTCGCGCTCGAGAGCAACATCACGCTCCACCTCGATGCCGGCGCCGAGCTCCTCTACTCCGGCGATCCGGCCGACTCGCCCATCGTCGAGTCGCGCTGGGAATGCACCAATGTCTTCACGCACGCCCCGCTCATCTACGCCAACGGCAAGCACAACATCGCCATCACCGGCCGAGGCACGCTCAACGGCCAGGGCTGGCATTGGTGGTGGCGCTCCAACTCCCGCGGCCGCAAGTCCCCCGCCGGCGAAGACGCCGCTGCCAACCAGGCCGCGTGGCGCAAACTCTACGACCGCATCGAGGCCGGCGAAAAACTCGCCCCCGCCGATTTCACGCAGGCCGCCAAATTTCTCCGCCCCTCCCTCGTCGGCCTCTACCACTGCAAGAACGTCCTCGTCGCCGACGTCACGCTCTTCAAGTCCCCCATGTGGATGCTCCACCCCGTTTACTCCGACGACATCGTCGTGCGCGGCGTGCGCTTCGTCTCCGCCGATCCCGTGGGCCAACATTCACCCGAAGGCGAGGGCCCGAACGGCGACGGCATCGACATCGACTCCTGCCGCAACGTCCGCCTCTCCGACTGCTACTTCAACACGAGCGACGACTGCATCGTGATCAAATCCGGCCGCGACAACGACGGCCTCCGCACCAACCGCCCCACCGAGTTCATCACGATTACGAACTGCGTGATGTTTCAGGGCCACGGCGCCGTCGTCATCGGCAGCGAGACTTCCGGCGGCATCCGCAACATCACCGCGAGCAACTGCGTCTCCGTCGGCACCGACTGCGGCATCCGCATCAAGTCCATGCGCGGCCGCGGCGGCGTGTTGGAAAATTTCCGTTTCGACAACTGGGTGATCGAGGACGCCAAGAAACAGGCCCTCGAAATCAACACCCGTTACAACCCGTCCCCCGACGCCCCGCTCAGTGAGAAGACGCCCGTCTTCCGGAATTTCTCCTACAGCAACATCACGATCATCAACGCCGCCCAAATCGCGAAAATCGTCGGCCTCCCCGAAAAAACCATCGAGCAACTCCGCTTCACTGACATCAACGCCACGGGCAAAATCGGTTTCAACGTCGACCTCGCGACCGACGTCGAGCTGCACCACGTCCGCGTCGCCGCCACTGGCGGACCGGCCTTCACCTTCGACAAGGCGAGCAATGTGCTCCTCGACCACGTGACCGGCAACGGCTCCGGCGAACTCGCAAAGCTCGCGAAAGTCACCACCAGCACCGGCCTCCGCCAAACCGCCGCACCGACCGCGATTGCCGCCCCGTAAGCCGGCGGCGCCGACGCCGCCGACATCGATGTGGCCCGGGTCTCCTGACCCGTGGACGCCGCCCCGCGCGTCCCCTTGCCCGAACGCCCATCCCACTCGGGCTGTTGCCTTCCCGACCGGTCCCGCGCGCAAGCGCATCCGCCCGCAAACGCACGCTGATCGAAATCGGATTCGCCTTCGCGATCCGAAGTCCCCCATTTTGCCATTCCATGTTTCGCCTCTACGCCACCCCCGCCGGCACGCTCATCGAAAATGCCGGCCAGTTTTTCCGCCCCGCCGCGCCGCTCGCCTTCGACGCGGTCTTCGCCGCCGCCGAGCCGCTCATGCTCGTGCGCAACGCGCTCGGTCGCGCCACGCGCGTCGCCGCGCTCCCGCCGCTGCTCGCGCCGCTCCAGTCGCAGGAAGTCTGGGCCGCTGGCGTCACCTACCTCCGCAGCAAAACCGCGCGCATGGCCGAATCCAAGGACGCCGGCGGCGGCACCTTCTACGACAAGGTTTACGAAGCCGAGCGGCCCGAGATTTTTTTCAAAGCCACGCCCCACCGCGTCGTCGGCCCCGGCGGCGCCGTGCGCATCCGCGCCGACTCCAAATGGAACGTCCCCGAGCCCGAACTCACCCTCGCGATCAACTCCGCCGGAAAAATCTTCGGCTTCACGATCGGCAACGACATGAGCTCGCGCGACATCGAGGGCGAAAACCCGCTCTACCTCCCGCAGGCGAAGTCCTACCACCGCGCCGCCGCCCTCGGCCCATGCCTCGTCGTCACCGAAAATCTCCCCGGCCCCGACACCGTCATCGCGATCGAAATCCGCCGCGCGGGCACGAGCGTCTTCGCCGGCCAGACCACCGTCGGCCAAATCAAACGCCCGCTCCCGTCGCTCGCCGACTGGCTCTTCCGCGAAAACAGTTTCCCGCATGGCTGCTACTTGATGACCGGCGTGGGCGTGGTCCCGCCCGACGGCTTCACGCTCCAGATCGCCGACGAAATTCAAATCACCATCGCAGCCGTCGGCACGCTGGTGAATACGGTCGATTGAAGAAAACAGCCCGGAGTTTTGGGAACGCTATTCTTCGCTCATTATCGCTAATCAAGACGCCCGTGGTCTCGCGTGACTCGCTCGCCGTCCGGCTCTCCACCCCTGCCTTGATTAGCGGAGATTAGCGAAGATTAGCGTTCCAAAACACCAGCCCCCTTCGTTCGACTCCTTCCGCTTCCGCCTCCGATCTCCCGCCTCCTGCCTCCGCCTCCGTGCCCCTTTCACTCTCACTCTCACTCTCACTTCCGCCTCCTCCCATGTCCCTCCTCGGCCTCTCCCTCCTCGCCGGCTCGCCCGGTCAACCCGGTGGCAAAACCTTCCGCGCCGTCAACCCCGCCACGAGTGCCGCGCTCGAGCCCGCCTTTCACGAGGCCTCCGCCGCCGAAGTGTCGGCCGCGCTCGACGCCTCCGCCGTCGCCTTCGCCGATTACCGCACGCGCTCCGGCGCCGAGCGCGCGAAATTCCTCGAGACCATCGCCACCGAAATCGAAGCCCTCGGCGACACGCTGCTCCAACGCGCTCACGCCGAGACCGGCCTGCCGCTCGCCCGTCTCACGGGCGAACGCGGCCGCACCTGCGGGCAGCTCCGGCTCTTCGCCTCGGTCGCACGCGAAGGCTCGTGGGTCGATGCCCGCATCGATCCCGCGCTGCCGGATCGCCAGCCGCTCCCGCGCGCCGATATCCGCCGGATGCTCGTCGCGCTCGGGCCCGTCGTCGTCTTCGGCTCGTCCAACTTCCCCCTCGCGTTTTCCGTCGCTGGCGGCGAAACCGCGTCGGCCCTCGCCGCCGGTTGCACCGTCGTCGTCAAAGCCCACCGCGCGCACCCCGGCACCGCCGAGCTTGTCGCCTCCGCCATCAACCGCGCGGTCGCCGCGTGCGGTCTGCCGCCCGCGACGTTCTCGCTCATCCACGGCGGCGGCGCGACCATCGGCATCGCGATGGTCAAGCACCCCGCCACCGCCGCCGTCGGCTTCACCGGCTCGCACACCGCCGGCCGCGCGCTCTTCGACGCCGCCTCCTCCCGCCCGCATCCGATCCCGGTCTTCGCCGAGATGAGCAGCCTCAACCCGCTCTTCATTCTCCCAGGCGCGCAAGCCGAACGCGGCGCCGCCATCGCGCAGGGCCTGCTCACGTCGTTCACGCTCGGTGTCGGTCAGTTTTGCACCAAGCCCGGCCTCGTCTTCGCGGTGCGCGGTGCCGACACCGATGCGTTTCTCCAGAAACTCGCCGAACTCGTCCGCGCCGCGCCGTGTGGCACCATGCTCACGGGCGGCATCCGCGAAGCCTTCCTCGAAAACCACAAGAAGGTCACGCACGTCGCCGGCGTCACGCCGCTCGCCGCTGCCACGGCCGAGGCCAACGAAACGCACACGGAGTCCGCGCCCAGCGTCGCCACCACCACGGCGAAAAATTTCCTCGCGCACCCTGCGCTCGCGACCGAGGCCTTTGGCCCGTTCACGCTCGTCGTCCTCGCCGACACCGCCTTCGAACTCGCCGCCTGCGCCGCCGCGCTCGAAGGCCAGCTCACCGCCACCGTCCACGGCAACCCCGCCGATCTCGCCGCCGCGCGCCCGCTCCTCGCCGCCCTCGAACGCATCGCCGGCCGCCTCCTCATCAACGGCTTTCCGACCGGCGTCGAAGTCTGCCCCGCGATGAACCACGGCGGCCCCTCCCCCGCGACGACCGACCCCCGTTTCACCTCCGTCGGCACCGCCGCGATCCTCCGCTTCGCCCGCCCCGTCTGCTACCAAGGTTTTCCCGACACCTTGCTCCCCGCCGCCCTCCAAAACGCGAACCCCCTCGGCCTCATGCGCCTCGTGGACGGGAAGCCGACGCGGGATCTGCTCTGAACTTGCGCCGCGTTTCCTCCGTCCTACGTTCCCGCCATGCCGCCCACCTTGCCTGAACTTCTGCGCCTCCCGAAGAAACGCCGCTTGGAAATCGCCGAACGCCTGTGGGCCTCCGTCGCCGACGAGGAAAAAATGCCCGTGCCGGCCGATCATCGCGCAATCATTGATGAGCGCCTCGCGTCCTACCGCGAAGGCAAGTCGAAGCCTATTTCCATGGCGGAGTTGATGCGCCGCGTTCGCGCCTTACCTACTGCGCAAAAAATGGACAGGTAACAATGACCACATTTCTCGTCATCGTAGGCATCGTAGCTATAACCATAGTCGCAATCTGTGGTGCATTGGTTTTACACAGGGCTGCTGCTGCGGCTGACGAAAAGGCTCAAAGCGAGAAAATCCAGGCTGACGAAGCCCAACGCCAGGCTGACGAAGCCAAGTATGTGGAGCGCAGAGCAGAACTTCGCCGCAAGGCGGAGGCCAAAAATAAGGCCGAGCAGGACCAAATAGCTATCGACTTATCGAAGCGGGTTGAGGCATCACGAATTTCGGCTAATACTATCCAGCGAGAACTGGGCATTGTCGCCACCGCGTTGAGTCGCGCTGAAAATGAGTTCGTCGAAGGAGCCTTCGCTCCATTTTGGGACGCCATTGAAAAGGCGGCGACACATCTTTCTCGGGCAAATAACGAAATTAATGCAATCACCGTTGATTCAAAAAAATACTTGGAAATTCGTGCGGGATTCAAAGGTGAGGCACCATCATATATACTAGATTCGTCATCCTTGTCGGATTCGGCGTTTGCGGCGTCAAGAATGCAGGGCCTTGTCAGATTGGCCCAAAAGGACTTTCAGTTCGCGACAATTTACGAACAACGCCGGACAAATCAGTTGCTCGTCAAGGGATTCAGAAATCTCGCGGACGCACTGGAGCAAATGACGAACCAGATTGAATCTTCAATCGCCTCGCTCACCGACTCATTTTCCGAAATCGCCGACGCGCATCGATCAAACACTGGTGATTTGCTCGACAGCATTGATCAAGTGAGATCCCAAATGGCCGCTAACTCAGAGTCGCGCCGCGATCACGAGGAGAAGCAACGCGCAATGCTCGACAACATTCAGCGTCGACGAAAAGAGCGATTCGAAACCTATCCCAAAACATTCCTCTAGTCATTTTTGGGGGACCGCCCCTCGGCAGATCCAGAGGCCCGGATCAATTTCAACTCACCTATTGCGTTCTTTGCATTGCCCATTCCGTGCATTCGCCCCTCTTCACCTCCCCCGACTCCATCTACACCCTGCGCACGACCGCCGCCGGCCCAGCGGGCTCGCTCCCGCTCGAGCCCAATCAGCTCCGCAACATGGCCAGCGGCGATCTTTTCGGGATGACGCAAAACGCCGGCATGGGCTGGTCGCCCGCCGCGCTGCTCGGGAAACAATTTCTCATCCTCTCCACGCAGGGCGGCATCCGCGCGCCCGACGGCTCGCCCATCGCGCTTGGCTACCACACCGGCCACTGGGAAGTCGGCCTGCTCATGGAGGAGGCCGCGCGCACGTTCACCGCGCACGGCGCGATTCCGTTCGCCGGCTATGTGAGCGATCCCTGCGACGGCCGCACCAACGGCACGGCCGGCATGCTCGACTCCCTCGCCTACCGCAACGACGCCGCGATCGTTTTCCGTCGTCTCATCCGCTCGCTGCCCACGCGCCGCGGCGTGCTCGGTGTCGCCACCTGCGACAAGGGCTTGCCCGCGATGCTTCTCGCCCTCGCCGGTTCGCCTGATCTTCCGACGATTCTCGTGCCCGGAGGCGTCACGCTCCTCGCCGAGGAAGCCGAGGACACCGGCAAAGTCCAAACGCTCGCGACGCGTTTTGCCCGCGAGGAAATCACCCTCGAACACGCCGCCGAGATGGGTTGCAAAGCGTGCGGCTCTCCCGGCGGCGGCTGCCAGTTCATGGGCACGGCCGCCACGAGCCAGGTCGTCGCCGAGGCCCTCGGCCTCACGCTCCCGCACGGCGCGCTCGCGCCTTCCGGCGCCGAAATTTGGCGCGACCTCGCGCGCCGCTCTGCTCTCGCGCTGATCGAACTCGAAAAGGCCGGCACCACCACACGCGACCTCCTCTCGCCCGACTCGATCCACAACGCACTCGTCACGCACGCTGCGTTCGGCGGCTCGACCAATCTCACGCTGCACATCCCCGCCATCGCACATGCCGCCGGCCTGCCGCGTCCCACGGTCGACGACTGGGCGCGCATCAATCGCTCGGTCCCGCGCCTCGTCGATGTCCTCCCGAATGGCCCGAAGCACTACGCCACCGTGCAAGTCTTCCTCGCCGGCGGCGTGCCCGAGGTGATGCTCCATCTCCGCGACGCCGGCCTCCTCAAGCTCGACGCCCGCACCGTTACCGGTCGCACCCTCGGCGAAAACCTCGCCTGGTGGGAAACCTCCGAGCGCCGCTCGCGCCTCCGCGCGAAACTCACCGCCCTCGACGGCATCGACCCCGACGACGTCATCATGTCGCCGACGCGCGCCCGCGAACGCGGCCTCACGAGCACCATCACGTTTCTCCGCGGCAACCTCGCCCCCGAGGGCGCGCTCGTGAAGAGCACCGCCATCGCCCCCGACGTGATCGGCGCCGACGGCGTTTACCTCCACGAAGGCCCCGCCCGCGTCTTCACGACTGAGGCCCGCGCCATCGCCGCGCTCAAATCCGGCAGCGTGAAAGCCGGCGACACGATGGTCCTCATCGGCCTCGGCCCCGGCATCGGCATGCCCGAGACCTACCAGATCACCTCCGCGCTCAAATACGTGAAGGAAGGCAAACGCATCGCGCTAGTCACCGACGGCCGTTTCTCCGGCGTATCCACGGGAGCCTGCCTCGGCCACGTGAGCCCCGAAGCCTGGGCCGGCGGCCCCATCGGCAAAGTCCGCAACGGCGACCTCATCCGCGTCCGCGTCGACACGCGCACGCTCACGGGCTCCGTCGATGTCCTTAACATCTCCGACGCCAAATTCGCCGCGCGCCCGATGCACCCCGATCTCACGATGGACCCACGCGTCCCCGCCGACACCCGCCTCTGGGCCGCCCTCCAAAACGCCAGCGGCGGCCCCTGGGGCGGCTGCGTCTACGACGTGGATGCCATCGTAAAACGCCTCAGCCAGTAGGGCGCGGTCTCCGACCCGCCCTGTCTTGAATTGGTGAGTGATCGCATCCCAAAAAAAACGCGCCGGGTTCATCCCTCCGCCAAGGTTCGACCGAATTCCGGAAGGTTAACCACGGATCGCACGGATGAACACGGATCAAAACCCCGCAGCGTGGATTGATCCGTGTTCTTCCGCGCGATCCGTGGTCAAAATGTTTGGGTGGACCGAGGGCGGGTCGAAGACCGCGCCCTACTTCAAAACAACGGCGCGTTGTTCTTCGGATCTTTGAGCAGCGCCCCGAACCGCGGGTCGCCGCGCAGCGGCGCGAACATCGGATGGTGGCGCATAACGTGGACGTTGTATTCTGGCTGCCCTATCCGATGAAAAGGCACTCGCAACAAATGCGCGTATTCCCGCAGGGCTCCGTCCAAGTCGCCGGTCCAAGCCAAAACCGTCGCAAACGTCGCCCCGAAATCGCGGGCCGATCCACGGCTCTTTCGCCTCCGGCACCAATTCTATCGCCTTGCGGGCGCAGCGCAGCGCCTCTTCGCGGTTGCCCAATAGCGCTTCCGTGATCCCCAACTGGGACAAAGCCGAGCGATTAGTCGGCTCTTGCTGAACCTGGCGTTGCAGTGCTTCAGCCGGTTTCCCAAGAATCGAGCGGGCGTCGGCCAGATTCCCCTTCGCAGCCAGATGAAACGCAGAATGCGCTATCCCTCGGAAATCGCGGGCGTTTTCCGAGTCGCTCGTGGTCGAGGAGGCCGTGGGAAAATTCCCGCTCGTCAGTCGCGCGACGATTTGCTGGTCGACTGGCGGTAGGTGTCCGGTCGGCCGCCCGAGCGGCGGGCGCGCCCTAGGCGCGCTTCTCGTCGGAGCCGGCCGGGGCGGTCGGCCACGGCTCATCCGGGCCGTCGCGCCGTGCCCCGGCGGGCGAGCCGCAGAATCGCCCGCTCCAGCGCTTGCAGTTGCACGGCGGGATTGTTGCCCACGCTTGCGCGGCGCCCGGCAAG